>CAIWWN010000019.1 GCA_903916355.1 uncultured Burkholderiales bacterium
TACCTCAGACAAGCCTCTTCGGTGCCAAACCAGTCCAGAAATTGATTCCAATTGGAGGGGTAATCTTGTTCAGCTTTTGGAGATAACATATGGGTATTTATCCAGCGCCATTAGTTCTGTGGAGCTAAGAGGATACCCCATAATTGCATCCAGTACTTGTCCCCGCTTCCTACTACAATCGGCGTCCATGGCCACCCAAACAACTGTCAAAACCTCCCCCGAGTATTCCGAAGGCTCCATTCGAGTCCTCAAAGGCTTGGAGCCGGTCAAGCAACGGCCGGGCATGTACACCCGCACCGACAACCCCCTGCACATCATCCAAGAAGTGCTGGACAACGCCGCCGACGAAGCGCTCGCTGGCCACGGTAAAAAAATCAAAGTCATCTTGCACATGGATGGCTCGGTCAGTATCGAGGACGACGGCCGGGGCATCCCGATTGGTCTGCACCCCGAAGAAAACGCGCCCGTGATCGAGCTGGTCTTCACCCGCCTGCACGCGGGGGGCAAGTTCGACAAGGGCAAGGGCGGCGCCTACAGCTTCTCTGGCGGCCTGCATGGCGTGGGTGTTTCCGTGACCAACGCCCTGTCCAAACGCCTGGAAGCCACCAGCTACCGTGAAGGCAAAGTGGCCACCTTGGTGTTTTCGGGCGGCGATGTGACTGAACCGCTCGTGGCCCGCGCCGCAGGTGAGGGGGACCGCAAGCAGGGCACCACCGTGCGCGCCTGGCCCGATGCCAAATACTTCGAGTCCAGCGCCCTGCCCATGAACGAGCTGACGCATTTGCTGCGCAGCAAGGCCGTGCTGATGCCCGGCGTGTCGGTGACCTTGGTGAACGAGAAAACCAAAGAAACCCAGCAGTGGCAATACAAAGGCGGGTTGCGTGACTACCTCATGCAAACCCTGCACGGCGAACCTGTGATCCCGTTGTTTGAAGGCGAAGGCTTTGCCGATGCCAACCATGACAGCTTTGCCGAAGGCGAGGGCGCGTCGTGGGCCGTGGCCTTTACCGAAGACGGCGCGCCGGTGCGCGAGAGCTACGTCAACCTGATCCCCACCAGCGCGGGCGGCACGCACGACAGTGGACTGCGCGACGGTCTGTTCACTGCCGTGAAAAGCTTCATTGAGCTGCATGGTTTGCTGCCCAAAGGCGTCAAGCTCATGCCCGAAGACGTGTTTGCGCGCGCCAGCTATGTGCTGAGCGTCAAAGTGCTCGACCCGCAGTTTCAGGGCCAGATCAAAGAGCGCTTGAACTCGCGTGATGCGGTGCGCTTGGTGTCCAGCTTTGTGCGCCCCACGCTGGAGCTGTGGCTGAACCAGCATGTGGACTACGGTAAAAAGCTGGCCGAGCTGGCCATCAAGGCCGCGCAAACTCGCCAAAAAGCGGGTCAAAAAGTAGAAAAGCGCAAGAGCTCCGGCGTGGCCGTGCTGCCCGGCAAACTGACCGATTGCGAGAGCAAAGACATCTTGCACAACGAGGTGTTTCTGGTTGAGGGCGACTCGGCCGGCGGCAGCGCCAAGATGGGCCGTAACAAAGAATGCCAGGCGGTGTTGCCCCTGCGCGGCAAGGTGCTCAATA
>CAIWWN010000020.1 GCA_903916355.1 uncultured Burkholderiales bacterium
CGCCGCGAGCTCCTCGGGCGTCCCCGGGGCGGCGGCAGCGCCAGCGCGTGGTGGCGGCGCTGGGTAGTGGGATGGTGGCGGGGCGGGGCCGACACCCATACAAAGCCGGAAGGCGACAAAAAGCGCAGTTTCAGCGTGGGCGCCAGAGAAACTGGGCACCTGGGCGCAGGCAGCCGACGCAATTGCGCACGCAGCGGGGTCGTCAGCCAGGGCGCAAAGCTGCTGTAAGGCCAGAGCACGGGGGCCCGCGTACGCGGGGCATCGAAGGAGGACGTGCGCCAGCGTCTCGACCGGGTACACGCCGGCTATGCCGTCGATTGCTGCACAATTGTAGCAGCAACGCTCCAGCCGGTTGACTATGCGCGGCAGCGGTCCACGAGGCGATTCGCGCTTGAACTCTTCTATCGGTACACGCCCAAGACGGACCTGCAGCATGCGGCTCACGTCAGCGCAATTAAGGAGATACAGGTAGGGCTGCTTAAATGACGCCGAGAGAGTTGTCGCACTGTAGCGGGCCGCACACCCCGAGGCGCTTGTGTCGGCTGCCAGCGTGGCCCGAACCAATTGTTGACGCCGCTTGTTGCCCCGCTTTTCCAGAGCCTTGAAGCACGCGTCGTGGAGCTCAGGCCCCCAGGTGCGGAGCGCCATAAGCAAAGGCGTGCCAGCGGGCAAGGGCCAGACTGACTCGCCGACAATGAGGGCATCCGGGGCGGTGTCCGGCAGCACCAGGCGCATGCGCGGTGCTGTGGGCAGGCTCGGCAGGGACTGACCGGGCCTGGGATGGGGCATGGTGATGTACTCACCGTTCTCATTTTCCACTTGCAACAGCACGAGCTGCTCCATGCTCGGCCGCGATGCATCGATGCCGAACCGTCTGGCAGCTGCGAACACCTGTTGCATCCACGGTTGGCGATGTAATTGGTCAATGCGCGCGTTATGGTCCTCGAGGTCACGCCGAGCACCACCGTCGGCGATGACCGCGCGCAGGCTCAAGCACAAGGCGCGGAATGTGGTCGACTCCTCATCCATGGTCTGAATCTTGCACCAGTAGCGCAGCACCAACTTGTCAATGCGTGTTTGCTGATCCCACGTGCCCGTCTCGCGCTTGAGGGCGTCGCCATTGGCCCCGGGTTGGCTCGTCGCCGTGCGCAGCGCAGCCGTCATGACATCCTCTGTGGCCCTCCACGGGGCCGACGACTTGGTGCCACCCGCGCCAGTCACCGCCGCAATGTAGTTGAAGTGCGCAGATACCTTGCCTCGGACGAAATCGAGCAGCGCACTCACCGGCACACCCCAATTCTGCAGGCCGCCCCGTCGCATATAGTGCAGCTCGGCAACCGCCCGCCGCGTCGCGGCGCGCCATGCAGCTTCCCAGTTCCATCGCCAGGACACCATGGCGCCCAGGTACTCGAAGCGATCGACCATCTCAATTGGCTGCCCGTTGACGAGCAGAGGTGTTTGGCGTGCCCGTTCCTGCAAGCGCAAATAATCAGCCGGTAAAAGTTGTTGTCGCCGGTTGGCGGACAAACCGTCGTGGCCGCGCAGCTGAGCCGGGGCAACCATCAGCCATTTGCACTTGGACACATTCAGCACCAAACCAAGCTCGTCGAGTTGGCGTGTCAGCTCGTCGAGGAGGCGTTGCAGGCGGGCGGGGCTGAATTCAAGGAGGGCCCCATCGTCAGCAAACCAGAGCGAGGGGAGATGGTCATCCTGGGTGAGGGGGGCGTTGCGGGGCATGGCGTCCCCGTGAGAACGTACATGGGGGAGAGGCAGGCCCAGAGGCCCGTCGATGCCACGCCCCAGATTCTCCAGGGCTCGGATGGCATCGTCAATGTACACGTTGAAGAGGATGGGCGACAGCGGATTGCCTTGCAGGATGCCACACTCAATGGCAATGGGCTTGGACAAATCACCGAGGATGTCAATCACCGCCGAGGCGCCCGCGTAGATTGCTTGCAGCATGGCCAGAAAGCGACCACCGATGCCCTTTTGCGCGCACTTCATCCACAGAATGGGGTGGACCACCCCGTCGTAGGCGCCCGCCACGTCGATAAAGGCGGCGTGCACCGGACGGTCCTTGATGGCGTGGCGCACCACCTCGGAGAGGGTAAGGATTTGCTCGGGGCAACCACGCAGGCGCTGGAACCCGCCCTGCGCCGGCGACAGGCCCTTGGTCTGCTTCATAAACAACTCGAGACGTTCGAGCATAATGAGGGAGAGGGCCTTGAGCAGAAGCGTATCGATGCCCAGGCCGCGGTAGTTGTTCAAGCAATGCGGGTCAGTACACTTACCCTTGTACAGCAACACCAACCGGTGATGCAGCCACCCGGGCGGTACAACACCGGCATTCCACAGCTCGTTAAACAAGTGCACCACATGCACGAGCATGGGGCAGTCTTGCTGGCAACACAACGAGACGCTTGCGGGCAAGAGGCCGTCTGTGCCAGGTGCGACATCCCGCAGCTTGGCAAAGACGGCCGAGATCTCTGACGCCTCAATGTCACGCGAGAGCGTCGCTTGTTGTGGAGCGTACATTCTTGCCATGGCGGCAACACGCGTCTCTCCTCCCGCCTGCAAATCAGAGTAAGCTCGTTGGGCTGCACTCAGGTCACGCAAAACCATCCGCCGGGCGTCGCTGGCCGCCATCGGAGCCTTGGCATTCCACGCGCTCGCCACCGCTGCACTTTCTTCCGACAGGCCGCGACCCGCGGCAGCTTCTTGCGTCTGTATTGCCCTGTTCACTGCTGATAAGACGACAAGCGCCTCGTCAATCTTGTCTTCACACGACTTGCCCAACGCCTGCCGGAGGCGGTACGTCATGGTCCGATTTTTGCAAATCCCGACCTGATTGGCCTTCTTGTCTCCCACCCGTGTGGTAAAGTGCCCGTGCTTGTCCGTCTGCCAATCCATCAGCTTGTTGATGGGGGCCTTGGGGGCGCCGTGGTCCATGGAGCCCTCCTCCATGATCCGCCAGTACTCTTGCGGCGCTGCCAAGCGGGCCGACTGTGCCGCCACGCCTCGTGCATACTGACGAGCAGCTTGCAGTTCCTTCTCGGCCTTGCGCGATGCCACGGCTGCCGCCCGCACCGCAGCCTCGCGCTGCTGGCGGGAACGCAACACTCGGGTCCTCGCCTTGCGTGCAAAGATGGCCGCCGCCATTGCGGCCCGCGCCTTGTCGCGAGCCTCGAGCGCTGTTTGTACCGCAGGGGCGGCGAGGGGGGCTGTGGAGCGCGCTGGGCCCAGGTCGACTGACTCACGCACCCCCTTCTCAATCCACGCACAGAGAGCCTTCACGTCACTAGGCGGTTCTCCATCGGCCAGACATTCAAAATAGTTCTGCATTGTGTCCTTGACGACCCCCTTCTGTTCGTGCCGCGTCAGCAAGTGCGTCGAGAAGCGCTGTCGCCGCGGTTGACGCTCGCCAGTCATGACATCGTCCACCGCACTCGGTGCCAGTGGCAAAAGCTCACGCGCTGGTGCAACAAATACTGTCCCCCAATTGACGGCATGATCAATGGTGCGCGACCACCAGATGCGACGGGAGTAGTACTTGATGACGTCCCTCCCCCCCGTGGGCGACGTCAATGCCTGTAGGACTACGCCACTCGGAACACGTACTTGGTCATGGCAGCTACGCATTTTCCCACAGTTACGTTTGCCGCAGACATTGGGGAGGTGTGAGGGCCTCGACCGTCTCTTGTTCCGTCGTACACAGGTTTTGCAGGCCGTCCAAGACGTGGACTGGCGATGCGCCATGACGCCCGCCAGCGGCACTAAGCCAGCCGTGCGAGCCAGCCGTGTCGCGATTGCTACGCCTTCGCGAAGCGCCGCCGACGTGCCAGCGGGCGCATTTTTGCTTTTGCAACGCACGATACCCAAGGCGGCAGTGCCATCCACGGTCAACGTCGCGCGCTGCGTGGCCCCTGCAGCCGCCATTGCCTTGGTCTGGAGCGCGTGTAGGTCCGGCAGGGAGAGTTTGTCCCGGTTGTACACCAAAGGAATATCGCACCCGCCGTCTGGTGCATTGAGGTGATCCAACATGATACAGAACGCATCATCAGCACGCTGCGCCTCCTCCATAATGTCCGCAGCGACACACAGAGCCTCAAATACAACAGGGCGAGCGTGCGACCCCCACCCGTCGGCGCAGTCGGCCGGCGGGGCGTACGCTGCCGTAACAATAGTGGGCCGGCAAAGGGCGTAAGGGCGCGCTCGCCCACGATCTGCAGGCCGCGGGTCCAGGCGCCACATCCCAAAATGACCATCCAAATACTTGTCGTCCCCCACAACGACAGGGACACTGAGCTGGTGCGCGTCCACATGTAGCCGCTTGTTGACAAAGAGGGCTACCCCCCCTCCACGCACGCCCCGCGCGCCCCGCGCAGCACCCTTGGCCGACATCATGGGGCGAAATGTCCAGTAGGTGTCGTACCGCCGGGCAATATCAGGGCCGAGCCGGTCACGCAGGTCGTCCTTGCCCGGGGTCCCACTAGTCTCGGTCACCACCACCAGCGCCGGCCAATGGAGCGTTCGCAGCAAGCCACCCAACTCCACGGGCTTCGTCCCCGCCGCGCTGGCCAGAAGACGCTTGGCGTTGACATTGAGAAAGGAGAGTGGTATGCCATGCCATTTTCGACCAGCCGGCGGCAAAACCGCCGCGCCGGCTGGGCGAGGAGCAGCGCATACGAGCGACGATGGGCTAGGGGCATTAACCGAGTCATGGCTACCAGCCAAGGCGGGCGGCCCGGCCGATCCCCCTGCGGCGCTGAATTTCATCTGCCCACCGGTTTTGCCGGCCGAGGCACCGGCTGGCGCACTTGAGGCACAAACCGTCTCGAGGCCATCAGCCAAGGCGACCGACCCCCCTAAAGGAGCACATATCGCGTCGAAGCCGACAGCCGAAACAGCCGACCCCGTCGGGCCAGACAGCACCAAGAGCCCATCATCGGAGGCACAAACCGTCTCGAAGCCACCAGCGGAGGCGACCGACCCCCCTACAGGGGCACAAATCGCCTCGAGGCTGACAGCCGAAACAGCTGACCCCGTCAGGACAGGTACTAGAGAAAGATCCATGACGGATGCCGCAGCGGCCACCACGTCGCGCGTTGGCATCAGAAACTTTGGGTTTACGCCTGATGCATCCACGACGGGGGCCAGGGCAAGCGCCACGATGTTGCCGACGTCCACCACATCGGACGCGGTCGTGTAGGAAGCGCCATCACGTGCCACACACGTGGAAACGGCTGCGGGCGCTTCCTGAAATGCTGGTTTCCGCACGACATACCCCCCAGCGTGGCCGTCGAGTTTGGCCGGGTATGTTGTGGGCGGGGTCACCGCCGCATGGGGGAGCAGGAGGTCGTGCAGATACGACCAAACCCACTCCCCCTGAGGGCCGCAGTAAAAATTACTGCGGCCCGAGGCCCCTTGCGGGGCCATTACGCCTTACTGCCTCCCTGACCGACCGTGGCGTGCGGCGGGTAAGAGGGCGGCTGTTGAGACAAAGGATTCGCGGCCAAGTAGGACATGAGCCACGGGTTGGGTTGGTAAAAGTTGTTACCGAACCCCTGGTACGAATGGTGAGGTGAGAACGTAGGGACGGGCATCTGCGAGAGCGCTGAATGCACGGGAGCGGGTACCACCTCAGGGGCAACCTGTCGGAGCTGATCAAAGTTTGTTTGCCACTGATTCTGCACTTCCTGCAGTTGATGCGCAATCGTGGCCTGCATCTCCTTCTTCATTTGCTCCAAAGCCGAAATCAGGTCAACGGCAGGAGGCGCCGGGGGGGGCGCGCGGCCAGTGCCAAGAGGGGCATCATTGGGTACCATGACGACGGTGCGGCGACTGCCGAGGCTACCAGCGTTGGCCGGAGCAGTATCAGGTGGTGCCTTATCAACACCAGCACAGCCGCGAGGACGGCGGCGACGACGGTTGCGTTGACGAACACGGCCGCCACCGTCAGAAGGCAAAGGAGCCGCGGCCTCGGCAGCCGCCTGTTTGGCGCGAGGACGGCGACGACGACGGTTGCGTTGACGAACGCGGGCGCCACCGTCAAGAGGCAAGGGGGCCGCAGCCTCGGCAGCCGCCTTGGTGGCCCGAGGGGGACGATTCGACGCTTTGTTAGCATGGGTGCGGGCACGAGCCTGTTCTTTGCGCTGAGCTGAGCGTTGGCCCAAGTGTTGTTGGTGGCAATTGCGACAATATCGGTAAGCCGCTTGACGAGGTCTAAATTCCTCAAAACACTTGGCGCATTCTTTCTTGCCCGTCGCGTTTTCTGCATGTGACGACTCAGAAACGTCAGAGCCGCTGACCTCTTCGGAGTTGCGACAACTTGCACACTTGGCGTCATTGAAAGAGTCAGTAATACGCTTACCACACGTGCACTGGTTGAAGGACCCCAAGATCTCAGCATGGTAAGCCATCAAATCACTATTCTGCTTCCGCAACGAGTGAAGATCCGCGTTAACTCGAACGAGCTCAGAGCGGAGTGCTTCTGAACTGCCACTGCTGTCGTCCTCATCGCTGCCGAGAGTGAAGTCGATCTTTTCACCTGCATCAATCAGAGCCTGATTTTCGAAGCGCGACTCGTCCAACAGTGTCGTGAGCCGCGCGTTTTCCTGTCGCAACTCTTCAAGCTCGGCCTGCAGGGCACCACCTTCAGCATTGGCAGGCGCCTCGCGGTGGTCTGCATTTAGTCGTGCCAACTCAGCCTTCAGCCTAGCTATCTCAGCATCATTGCTTTCTTGAAGCGCCACAGCCAACTGTGCTGCATCGGCAGCACGGCCAGAGATCCTTTCATTTTCCGACATCAGCCCAGCCACTACACCCTGAGCCGAGTCCAGACTGAGGCGATGTTGAATGGACAGCATTTGCAGACGGTGCCATATCAGCAAATCATCAAGCTCCCCATTCTTGAGCATCACACGCTCCATGTCAATTGAAAACAGGGTTTCATAATGCTTCACCGAGAGCGGCCCATCGTCAAGTAGGCGAATCACCGCGTGGGCCGGCTTGCTGCCAGCGCGTGGGAGAAGACTGAAGGCTTGGGGCTGCAATTCAATACGCATCCCACCATCATTTGCTTGCGCCACCCACAGGAGAAGACCCATGCTATTCAGTAAAAAAGTATTAATCCAACATTGGAACTGACCAGCCATTTGCCCATTACCAATCTGCTGTACTTGCTCGTGGAAAGACTTGTGGATGTCATCCGTTGCAGCAAATTGCCCAGCCGGCACGTTGTTCAACACTGAGAGAACGTGCTGTTTGACACGAGCCGCCAAAGGGTTGCTGCCTATGGCCCCCGCACTCATCGAAGCGGCACGCGGGAAGAGCGGACCAAACTCACTCGCTGCCGAGGGTAACACTTGCAGTGCCAGATCCAGCGCGGCCCGCTGCAGCTCTGGGGAGTCGGCAGTGATCCCCGCGAACGAAGCCTCACCTTGGTTGCAAGCTGCGCCCACAGCCGAGGCGTCAACGGATTGCTCGGCAAGGTGCGAGAGAGTCCGGGCGATCGCCAGCGGATGTACCGCTAACAACCGAGCCCCTGCGATCCAGCACCGAACAAGGTCTGTTCTGCTTTCAGGAGTGCAAAGCTGTTTTGGCAGGACACCATATCGCGACAACAGAAACGAAACAACAGTCGAATCCCACATGCAAACGTTATCAGTGCCACTTGTTTTAACCGTCTTCGCATCCAGCGCCACCTCGATCGTCTTAGTCGATCGGCCTTGCTGGCGTAAAGTAGCGGGAATTTGAATCGACGGCGATCCGTCTAGACCCGGGGCGTATTGCAGGATCACGTCAACCAGGTGGACGGGAATTTTAGCAGCGACGGCCACCATGCTGGCAGAGACCGCGTGCGTCGCCGCCAGTAAACGCGCGCGTTTGGCATTCGGCCCGTCTGGGTCAGCCTGTGTGAGTATCATGTCGGTAAAAGGATCACCACGTTGCACGGCCCCCGTAATGTGCAGCGTAGAAAACACTTCGCCATGTTCCAAGCCGCCCTGACGAGTGTGTACCAGCTTTGCCCCAGAAATGGTCATTCGCACTGGAAGGGTCCCGTTGTCTTTAGTGATGCAAGCGGTAAAGATCACTTGAGCGCCTCTAAGCGCCGCGACATCAATGGCCACTGGCTCGCCCGATTTGTTGGATTGGAAGGCAAAGCGAGGTTCTGCAAATGCAAAACTCACATGTTGCGGGGACCGAACACCACACGGCTGCAGTTGTAGCGTCGCCTCGGTCCCCATCTCCAATATCGCCTTAGTCAGCACAAGATCGAGCTTGGGGCAGCTGCTTGCCATACTGCTCGGTGGGCGATTTCCTTGTACCGGTAGGGGCCGCAGAGTATTGGTCTGCTGAACATGGAGCAAGGCCTTAAAGAATTCCTCCAGACAGGACTGGCCGGCACGCGCCCAGTTGGCTTCTGATGTTACACTATCGAGACGCCGCATTCTAGCGGCGGCGGCCATGCCCCCCAAAAGGCCCGAGCGGTCGCCAGGCAGCAAGTGCAGTGTTGCACCTGGCTGGACTGCGTAGAAAGCCAGGGTGTAGTCATCACGGAGCTCTTTGCCAAAAAGGCAAAGGTGCTGGCGGTGCGGCGGGACACCTGATTTGCCATGGATGATGATTTTCGCTTCCGCGACCAAGACTGCCGCCGACACGTCCAACGTGACGGTGTGGCCATCCAGGGTCTTGACAAAGATCTGAAAATCAAACTTGACGACCGAAGGGCCAGTCGATGCGGCCGGGTCGGCGTCAACGGCGCCGGGAGCACAAACCGCCTCGAAGCCATCAGCCAAGGCGACCGACCCCCCTAAAGGGGCACAAGTCGCGTCGAAGCCGATGGCCGAAGCTGCCGACTCCGTCGAGCCTAACAACTCCGTCGAGCCTAACAACACCAAGGGCCCATCGTCGGAGGCGCGGACCGATTCGAAGCCATCAGCCAAGGCGATCGACCCCCCTAAAGAGGCACAAATCGCGTCGAAGCCGACAGCCGAAACAGCCGACCCCGTCAGGACAGACACCGAAGAGAGGGCCCCATCGAAAAGGGCACAAACTGTCTCAAAGCCCACGGCCGAGGTGACCGACCCCCATGCAAGGGCACAAATCGCCTCAAAGCCTACGGCCGAAACAGCCGACCCAGTTCGGATGAGAACCGCACTCAAGCAAGGTAAAAATACTGTATTAAACACAGGTACAAGAGAAAGCAAATCACCATTATTGATGCCTGCTTGACCAACCAGCAAAGCGGGGTTGCTGAATATATGGCCGTCCTTGCCCAGGTAAAGCTTGAGCTTGCTACTAAGAATATTGAGGCAAACCGTCTCAATCGGGAGGTAGATGCGCGTGGTGTTGAGGTCGGCTTCCAGTTGCAGCCCAACTTCCTGAGGAGCCTCCAAGCAGTAATCCTCAATCATGGAGTTTAAGGCCAAGTCCGCGATAGCCCAGATTGACTCCGTCACGTCTGTTTCCACGTCAATCACCATCCCCGACTTTGGAATCTGAACTTGAATCTTGATGCCACCCGTGTGGGCCAACCAGCGCCGTACTGTCAGGCAAAAACATTCCAAAGAATCCGACAATATAACAGAAACAAAAGCAGCAACACATTGCGATACATTCACTATAACCA
>CAIWWN010000021.1 GCA_903916355.1 uncultured Burkholderiales bacterium
TATAATATAAAAATATAAATTTAAAATGACAAATAATTACTATTTTATTAAAATAATTCTTGACAGTCATTTCCGCCTGGTGGATTTAATCTCGAGATGCAGCACGGTTTAACGAGACGATAAGCGCCTCGTAGGGGCAGTGAATCCGCCCCTGTACTTTCTAGCTGTCTTGAGAAATTCCCGCTGTGGACCGACTGGAGTCTTGGGCGGTCTTTAGTTTGGCAAGTGCGCCAACAGCGCGAGCAGCCGACTCAGCGCGTAATGCACGGTGGATGCGCGCACCTGTGCACGATCGCCCGTGAAATGATGACACTCCGACACAATCTGTGCTTGGACAGCCCAGCCCAGCCAGACGGTGCCCACCGGCTTATCAACCGATCCGCCACCGGGCCCCGCCACACCGGTGACTGCGATCGACACCTGCGCCTTGGCGTGTATCAAGGCGCCCTGCGCCATAGCCCGCACCACCGGCTCACTCACCGCGCCATGGGTGGCCAATAGGGCAGAAGGTACAGACAGCAACTCCATCTTGGCCGCATTGGAGTACGTAACAAAACCGCGCTCAAACCAATCGCTGGAGCCCGCCTGGTCGGTACACGCCGCTGCAATCAAGCCCCCCGTGCAACTTTCTGCGGTGGACAGCATCCAGCCGTGTTGACGAAACCGTATCGCCAACAGTTGGCAAAGTTCAGTGGTGGTGTTCATGCGAATAGGCGTAGTCCGATGGACAAAACGAGCAGCGTACAAAAAGCGGCCACAAAGTCATCAAAATAGATGCCCCATGCACCGCGCCAACCAAAGCCCTTGAAAACCTGATCCGCCCAGCCCACCGGTGGGGGTTTGACCGCATCAAAAAATCGAAACAGCACAAAGGCCAGCACTTGCACTGAAAAAGAAGTGGGCATCAACAGCCACAGCACCAGCCAAAAGGCCACCACTTCGTCCCAGACAATGGCGCCCGGATCGGCGATGCCCAAGTGCTGGGTGGTCACTTTGGCCGCCCACCAGCCCACGAGGGTGGCCAGCACAATCACTGCGCCCAGCTGTGTGGAAGACAGGGCATTTTGCAGCAGCAACCAAGACAGCCAAGCCCATAGCGTGCCCACCGTGCCAGGGGCTTTGGGGCTCAGACCCGCACCTAAACCCAGCGCAATGCAATGGGCCGGGTGCGACCACATGAACCGGGCGTTGATCGAAGCGAGTGGCGCAGGCACGAAAGGCATGGGTTTTATTCAAGCAAAGTGGTCGAACGAAGTGAACCGATGGGGTGTGGCTCTGCCTTGGGCATCGAGCAGCACAACGCCTTGGCCCGCGCGCACTGTGCCGATGCAAGTCACAGGGGTGTGGGATGCGATCCCAGCGGCCAGCACATCAGCGCGCCGGTGCGGGGGGGCTGTGAAAACCAATTCGTAATCATCGCCGCCAGTCAGAACGTACTCCAGTTGCTGAGCCCTTGGCAAAGCGACATGTGCCGCGCAAGCCATCAGCGGCATGGCCAGAGCGGTTTGAAGCTCGGCACCTACCTGGCTGGCTTGCAAAATATGGCCCAAGTCACCCAACAGGCCATCGCTGATATCTGCTGCCGAAGTCGCCAGTCCGCGCAAAGCCATACCCAAAGCGATACGGGGCGTGGGCTGTTCCATGCGTGCGCGCGTGGTCAAGAAAACCGATTCAGGCACCGATAGCTGGCCGCGAAAGACTTCCAGCGCGATGCGCGCATCTCCCAAGTGGCCGCTTACGTAAATATCGTCACCCACCTGGGCACCAGAGCGCAACAAAGCTTGGCCTGCAGGGACATCCCCGATGACGGTGATGTTGATATTCAGAGGCCCTTGCGTGGTGTCGCCCCCAATCAGTTCGCAATCAAAAGCGTCCGCCAAAGCCCACAGCCCCTGGGCAAAGCCAGCCAGCCAAGTCTCATCCACGCGGGGCAGTGTCAACGACAGCAGGAAGGCGCGCGGTTGGGCACCGCAAGCGGCCAAATCGCTCAAGTTGACCGCCAAGGCCTTATGCCCTAAATGAATGGGATTGACCGTCGAAACAAAGTGACGACCTTCAATCAGCGAGTCCGTGGAGAAGGCCAGATGCATGCCTGGTGTGGGGGCCAGCAGGGCGCAGTCATCACCCACACCCAATACAGCCCGGCGTGCGGGACGCTTAAAGAAACGTGCGATCAGATCAAACTCACCCATGACCCAAGCTTAACCTCAAAGACCTGATGTGCAGTGGCTCAGTGCAAAGTGCGCGAGGGCGCTATTTGCCCCAAGGCTTCCAATACAAACAAAGGAATGGGCACATCAAAGCGATGGCCATCAGCGGCGACAAAAAAGAAACTGCCATGCATGGTGCCGTTCGATGTAAGCAGGCGAGAACCACTGGCGTATTGAAATGATTCGCCCGGATTGAGCAGCGGTTGATGGCCGATCACGCCCAGCCCCTTGACCTCTTCCATGTGACCATGGGCGTCACTGATGATCCAGTGTCTGGAGATCAATTGCGCGGGGACCGAACCCGTGTTGGTGAAGGTCACGGAATAGGCGAAATGGTAGAGGTTTTGTCCGGCCTCTTCGGACGAAGACAGGAAGGTCGGCGTGGCTTCAATTTTGAACTGGTAGGTCGTCATCCCTGCATGGTAACTGCGACAATATCGGTATGAGCACCACTTACAGAATTGCCCCTTCTATTTTGTCGGCTGATTTCGCCCGTTTGGGAGACGAAGTCAAGAGCGTGATCGCCGCTGGCGCAGATTGGATTCACTTTGATGTGATGGACAACCACTACGTGCCCAACCTCACGTTCGGGCCCATGATTTGTCAGGCGCTGAAACCGCACGCCCGCACGGCAGCCGGCGTGGCCGTACCGATCGATGTGCATTTGATGATCTCACCGGTCGATGCTCTGGCCGCCTCGTTTGCCGAGGCGGGCGCCGACTTGATCAGTTTCCATCCCGACGCCAGCGCCCATGTGCATCGCAGCGTCCAGGCCATCAAAAGCAAAGGCGTGAAGGCCGGTCTGGTGTTCAACCCAGCGGAGTCACTGGACGTGCTGGAGTGGACGATTGACGAGATTGATCTGATCCTCATCATGAGCGTCAACCCCGGGTTTGGCGGCCAAAGTTTCATCGACTCAGCGCTGCGCAAAGTCGAGCAGGCGCGACAATGGATTGAGCGCAGTGGCCGCGACATCCGGCTCGAAGTGGACGGCGGCATCAAAGCCGACAACATTCGCCGCGTCGCCAATGCGGGCGCCGACACCTTTGTGGCGGGCAGCGCGATTTTTGGCAATCCCGATTACAAAGCCGTGATCGATCAAATGCGCGTGGCCTTGGCCTGATGCCACGCCATCCCCTGTTGAACGCCGCCATCATTGACCTGGACGGCACCATGGTCGATACCTTGGGTGATTTCGAGGTGGCGCTGAACCGGACCTTGACCGACCTGGACTTGCCCGGCGTGAGTCGCGCTTTGGTGGAGCGCACCGTGGGCAAGGGCTCTGAGCATTTGATCTTGATGGTGCTGCAGCACCAACTGGCTTTGCCCGAAGTGGGTGCCTGCGCCGGGCGTAGCGCTGAGACTTTGTATGAGGCGGCTTGGCAGCGTTACCAACACCATTACCTGGCCATCAACGGGCAATATGCCGATGTCTATCCCGGTGTGATTGAGGGGCTGCAACACATGCAGGATGCTGGATGGAGGCTTGCTTGCTTGACCAATAAACCGGTCGCGTTTGCCCGAACCTTGCTTGCGAACAAGGGCTTGGATTCATTTTTCGGCCACATCTTTGGCGGGGACAGCTTTGAGCGCAAAAAGCCAGACCCCTTGCCCTTGCTCAAAACCTGCGAGGCTTTGGGCACCAGCCCGGCCCAGACCTTGATGGTGGGGGACTCCAGTAACGATGCCCAAGCGGCGCGGGCGGCAGGGTGCCCTGTGATCTTGCTGCGCTACGGCTACAACCACGGGCAGTCGGTGGACGCGGTGTCGGCGGATGGGCATCTGGACGATTTGACGCAATGGCGTGCATGGCACCTGGCGCGTTTGGCGGCTTGAGGCGCAGCGAAACCGCGCTGCATCCTTTGGTACACTGGGGCCATATGTTCATTCATTCCCATTTGCGAATTCACAGCCAGCCAGGCCCATCGGGTCGGGGAGCCTGGCCCTGGCGTAAGCCAGTCTGAAAATTGATTCGCAATGCGGCCCTTTGGCCGCAGTCAGCGCCCCCGAAAATCGTGGGCATTTGGATGGAATGACCGCTGCTGCACACCCACAGGGCCGATGCACAGCACAACGGAGGCGATAGCCGTGATCACCGAATTGGAATTTAAAAGTCTGACCAGCCAGGGCTACAACCGTATCCCGCTCATGCTGGAGGCCTTTGCAGATCTGGAAACCCCTTTGTCCCTGTACCTCAAGCTGGCGCACAGCGACGGCGGCGGGGCCCACAGTTTCTTGTTGGAGTCGGTCGTGGGGGGCGAGCGGTTTGGCCGTTACAGCTTCATTGGCTTGCCCGCGCGCACCTTCATCCGGGCCACGGGCTTCGGGGCGCAAGCGAAATCGGAGGTGGTGAGTGATGGCGTGGTGGTGGAGACTGCGGCGGGCAATCCGCTGGACTTCATTGAGCAGTACCAAAAACGATTCAAAGTGGCTTTGCGCCCAGGTCTGCCGCGTTTTTGCGGTGGTCTGGCCGGTTATTTCGGTTATGACGCGGTGCGCTACATCGAGAAAAAACTCGAAAACTCTTGCCCACCGGACACCTTGGGCACGCCCGATATTTTGCTCTTGCAGTGTGAAGAGTTGGCGGTCATCGACAACCTTTCGGGCAAGCTGTATTTGATTGTGTACGCGGACCCGCAGATGCCCGAGGCCTATGCCAAAGCTAAAAAGCGGCTGCGCGATTTAAAAGAACAACTCAAGTATTCGGTCAGTGCGCCGGTGGTCAAAGCCAGCCAGTCCTACCCGGCCGAGCGTGATTTCACCAAAGAAGATTACTTGGCCGCCGTGGTGCATGCCAAGGACCTGATCGCCGCCGGGGACTTCATGCAGGTGCAGGTGGGGCAGCGCATCAAGAAACGCTACACCGAAAGCCCGCTCTCGCTGTACCGGGCTTTGCGTTCGCTCAACCCCAGTCCGTACATGTATTTCTACAACTTCGGCGATTTCCATGTGGTGGGCGCCAGTCCTGAAATTTTGGTGCGCCAGGAGCGCACCGAAGAGGGCACCAAAGTCACCATTCGCCCATTGGCTGGCACCCGCCCGCGTGGCGCCACGCCGGAGAAAGACAAGGCCGCTGAACTGGAGTTGATGAACGACCCCAAAGAGCGCGCCGAGCATGTGATGCTGATTGATTTGGCGCGTAACGACATCGGCCGGATCGCCCAGATCGGCTCGGTCAAAGTCACAGAAGCCTTTGTGGTGGAGCGCTACAGCCATGTGATGCACATTGTCAGCAATGTCGAAGGCCTGTTGAACGAGGGTATGACCAATATGGACGTGCTCAAAGCGACCTTCCCCGCGGGCACGCTGACCGGCGCGCCCAAGGTGCACGCCATGGAGTTGATCGACCAACTCGAACCCACCAAGCGTGGCCTGTATGGCGGCGCCTGTGGCTACTTGAGCTATGCCGGCGACATGGACGTGGCGATCGCCATCCGCACGGCCGTGATCAAAGACCAGATGCTGTATGTGCAGGCGGCCGCGGGTGTGGTGGCCGATTCGGTGCCTGAAATGGAGTGGCGCGAAACCGAACACAAAGCCCGCGCCTTGCTGCGCGCCTGTGAGTTGGTTGAAGAAGGTTTGGAGTGAGCATGTCGAAAAAAATCAAACTCCTGATGGTCGACAACTACGACTCGTTCACCTTCAACATCGTGCAGTATTTTGGCGAACTGGGCGCCGAGGTCGAGGTGTTTCGCAACGACGAAATCACGCTCGAAGGGATTGCCACACGCGCCCCTGATCGCTTGGTGATTTCACCGGGTCCTTGCTCGCCCGCTGAGGCCGGCATTTCGGTCGCAGCGATTCAACACTTCGCCGGCAAGCTGCCGATTCTGGGCGTGTGCCTGGGGCACCAGAGCATTGGTGCGGCGTTTGGCGGCCACATCGTTCGCGCGCAAGAACTCATGCACGGTAAAACCAGCGTCATCACCACCACGCAAGAAGGCGTGTTTGCGGGCTTGCCACGGCAATTCACCGTGAACCGCTACCACTCGCTGGCGATTGAACGGGCCAGTTGCCCGCCGCAGTTGAAAGTCACCGCGTGGACGGACGATGGTGAAATCATGGGCGTGCGCCACACCGAGCTCGATATCGAAGGGGTGCAGTTCCATCCCGAATCGATTTTGACCGAGCACGGTCATGCGATGCTGAAAAACTTTTTGGTACGGCCCTGACCCACCAGGCCCCTCTTTCTAGCAAGGAAACCCCCATGCCCATTACGCCTCAAGAAGCGCTGCAACGAACCATTGAGCACCGCGAAATTTTCCACGACGAAATGCTCAAAATCATGCGCATGATCATGAAGGGTGAGCTCTCACCGGTCATGATGGCGGCCTTGATCACTGGGCTGCGGGTGAAAAAAGAAACCATCGGTGAGATCACGGCCGCCGCCCAAGTGATGCGTGAGTTTTCGACCAAGGTGCACGTGGCCGATCCGCAGCACTTGGTCGACATCGTGGGCACCGGCGGCGACGGCTCACACACTTTCAATATTTCAACTTGCGCCATGTTCGTGGCTGCAGCGGCCGGCGCCAAAACGGCCAAGCATGGTGGCCGCAGCGTCAGCAGCAAATCGGGCAGTGCCGATGTCTTGGAGAGCTTGGGCGTCAACATCCACCTCTCGCCTGAGCGCATTGCCCTATCGATTGCGCAAGTGGGTATCGGCTTCATGTTTGCACCGAACCACCATCCGGCCATGAAAAATGTAGCTCCGGTACGCAAAGAATTGGGCATCCGAACCATTTTCAACATCCTCGGACCGTTGACCAATCCGGCCGGTGCACCGAACATTTTGATGGGCGTGTTCCATTCCGATTTGGTGGGCATCCAGATTCGTGCATTGCAGCGTTTGGGCGCCGAGCATGCGGTGGTGGTGTATGGCCGTGACGGCATGGACGAAGTCAGCCTGGGGGCCTCGACCTTGGTGGGTGAGTTGAAAAACGGTCACATCACCGAGTATGAAATTCATCCCGAAGACTTTGGCATGGCGATGGCCAGCAACCGTGCTTTGCGCGTCGAAACGCCGGAGCAGTCCATGGCCATGCTCAAAGGGGTCTTGGCCAACGAACCTGGCGCCGCCACCGACATCGTGATTTTGAATGCCGGGGTTGCCTTGTACGCGGCCAATGTCGCACCGACCATGAAAGAAGGCGTGGCCTTGGCCCGCCAAGCCATCAGCTCTGGTGTGGCGCAGGCCAAGCTGGCGCAATTTGTCGCCTTCACCCAACAAGAAAGTGCTGCAGCATGAGCGACATCCTGAACAAAATCGTGGCCGTAAAACGCGAAGAAGTGGCGCAAGGCCTGCAGCGCAAATCCTTGCACGTCATGCGAGAAGATGCTGAAAGCCGCGTCTTGACGCGAGACTTTGTCGGCGCCATGCGGGCGCAGATCGCGGCGGGTCACTCGGCGGTGATCGCCGAGGTGAAAAAAGCCAGCCCTTCCAAAGGCGTTTTGCGCGCTGAGTTCATTCCTGCCGATATTGCACAAAGCTATGCCGAGCATGGGGCGGCCTGTTTGTCGGTGTTGACCGATCAGCAGTTCTTTCAAGGCTGCAATGACTTTCTCAAGCAAGCGCGTGCCAGCTGTGATTTGCCGGTGCTGCGCAAAGATTTCATGGTGGACGCCTACCAAATCTACGAGTCGCGCGTGCTGGGCGCGGACTGCATTTTGTTGATTGCCGCGTGTCTGGACGACGCGCAAATGGCCGACTTGGAGGCAATTGCGCACAGCCTCGATATGGCGGTGCTGGTGGAGGTGCATGACCGCGCGGAGTTGGAGCGGGCGCTCAAACTCAAGACCCCGCTGATCGGCATCAACAACCGCAATTTACGCACCTTCGAGGTGTCGCTGGACACGACGTTGACGATGCGCAACGACGTGCCTGCAGACCGGCTGCTGGTCACCGAAAGTGGCATCGTCTCGCCAGACGACGTCAAACGCATGCGCGATGCGAAGGTCCACGCCTTTTTGGTCGGCGAGGCCTTTATGCGGGCGGCCGACCCGGGTCAGGCGCTGGCCACTTTGTTCGCCTGAGCGGCGCAGGGCTGAGGCGGTCGCATGCAATCGACATTCGACTTTGCCCATGAGGGCGCACCGGCGCAGGGTGTATTGACCTTGGCTGCCTGGCCACCGGATGCCCAGACCCTGGCCCCGGATTGGCAGCCGATGTGGCAGGCTTTTGCAGACAGTGCCGTGGGGCGATCACTAACGCGGCGCATCGGTGAGCGCATAGCGGCTGGGGCCCGAATTTACCCACCCGAGCCTTTGTGTGTTTTTCGCGCACTCGATTTGAGCGCGGTGCGCGTGGTGATCTTGGGTCAAGACCCGTATCACGGACCGGGGCAAGCCGAAGGCTTGGCCTTCTCGGTGCCCAAGGGCATGAAAATCCCACCCAGCTTGCGCAATATATTCAAAGAGATTGCGCGTGAATCCAACGGGCCGCTGCCGACCCATGGGCATTTGGCGCGATGGGTTCAGCAAGGCGTGCTGCTCCTGAATACGGCCCTGACGGTGGAAGAGGGGTTGCCCGCCAGCCATGCCCAGTGGGGCTGGGAGGCTTGGACGGAAAGTGTGATCACCGCCGTGGCGCAGCGCGAACAACCCGTGGTATTCATGTTGTGGGGCGCCCATGCGCAAGCCAAGCAAAAATTGATCGCCTTGGCCGATCCCATGGCGCGCCATCGTGTCTTCCAAGCCAATCACCCGTCCCCCTTGTCGGCCTTGCGGGGGCCGGCCCCTTTTAGGGGGTGCGGGCATTTCAGCGCGGCCAATGTGTTTCTGCAAAAAAATGCGCAAAACCCCATCGCCTGGTGAAAAAAAGAAAAGGA
>CAIWWN010000022.1 GCA_903916355.1 uncultured Burkholderiales bacterium
CGCAGCAAGGTGCTGCGCTCATGCAAGGCCTCACGCACCAAAGCAATATTGCCTTGCGCCAAATAACGCACGCCACCGTGCACCAACTTGGTCGAACGGGACGAGGTGCCTTTGGCAAAATCGTCGGCCTCCACCAGCACCACCTTCAGACCGCGTGCCGCCGCATCCAGGGCCACGCCCAGACCGGTCGCGCCGCCGCCCACAATGGCCAGGTCGTAGACCGCATGCGGGTCCAAACGGGCCAAGAGATCTTCGCGTCGTGTCAACAACGGCAGTGCATGGGAAGACATCAAAATCAGCGCTTAAAAATACAAGAGCAAAAAAAGCCGTGCGGGAGAAATCCCACACGGCCCGGGGCAGGTTAACGAACCTTGCCGTTTTTCCACGCGTTCAAGAGCGTGTCATAGGCAATGGTTTCACCTTTTGGCTTTTCATTGGCCAATTTCTTCCAAGGTGCGCCCTTGTCGCTCAGCCACTTGCTGGGGTCCGATTTGGCGTTCAGCTTAGGTGGGCACACGGCCATGCCAGAGCGCTCCAAACGCGCCATCACATCGTCCATTTCGGTGGCCAGATTGTCCATCGCCGCTTGCGGTGTTTTCTCACCGGTCACAGCCACGGCCACGTTTTTCCACCACAGCTGAGCCAGCTTAGGATAGTCAGGCACGTTGGTGCCTGTTGGGGTCCAAGCCACACGCGCAGGGCTGCGATAGAACTCGACCAAGCCACCCAATTTGGGGGCCATATCAGTCATGGCCTGTGACTTGATGTCGGACTCACGAATGGGCGTCAGGCCCACGATGGTCTTTTTCAAGGACGTGGTTTTGGCTGTCACAAACTGCGCGTAGAGCCAAGCCGCAGCCACTTTGCTTTCGTCGTGGCCTTTAAAGAAAGTCCACGAACCCACGTCTTGGTAGCCGTTTTGCATGCCCTGCTTCCAGTAAGGACCATTCGGGCCGGGAGCCATGCGCCACTTCGGTGTGCCATCTTCGTTGACCACGGGCAGACCTTTTTTGATCATGTCGGCCGTGAAAGCGGTGTACCAAAAGATTTGCTGTGCAATTTGACCTTGCGCAGGCACAGGGCCGGCTTCACCAAAGGTCATGCCAATCGCTTCTTTGGGTGCGTACTGTTTCATCCAGTCGATGTACTTGGTCAATGCGTACACGGCGGCGGGCGAGTTGGTCGCACCACCACGGGCCACGGAGGCACCTTGTGGGGTACAGCCATCGGCCGAGGCGCGAATGCCCCACTCGTCCACAGGCTTGCCGTTCGGAATACCGATGTCAGCTGAACCGGCCATCGACAACCACGCATCCGTGAAGCGCCAACCCAAGGAAGGATCCTTCTTGCCATAGTCCATGTGGCCGTAAATCGCTTTGCCGTCGATGTTTTTCACATCGTTGGTAAAGAAGGCGGCGATGTCTTCGTAGGCGCTCCAGTTCAAAGGCACGCCCAGGTCATAACCGTATTTGGCTTTGAACTTTGCTTTTAACTCAGGCTTGGCAAACAAGTCAGCACGGAACCAATACAGGTTGGCAAATTGTTGGTCAGGCAACTGGTACAGCTTGCCATCAGGGGCAGTGGTGAAGCTGGTGCCAATAAAGTCTTTGATGTCCAAACCTGGGTTGGTCCACTCTTTGCCGTTGCCGCTCATGTAGTCGGTCAAATTCATGACCTTGCCGTAACGGTAATGGGTACCGATCAAATCAGAGTCCGTGATCCAACCGTCATAAATTGACTTGCCCGATTGCATGGAGGTTTGCAGCTTCTCGACCACATCGCCCTCGCCAATCAAGTCATGCTTGACCTTGATGCCAGTGATTTCTTCAAACGCCTTGGCCAGGGTTTTGGATTCGTATTCATGAGTCGTAAGGGTTTCCGACACCACCGAGATTTCCTTCACGCCTTTGGCTTGAAGTTTCTTGGCTGCGTCGATGAACCACTTCATCTCCGTCGTCTGCTGGGCTTTGCTCAATGTGGACGGCTGAAACTCGTTGTCGATCCACTTTTTGGCTGCGGCCTCATCAGCCCAACCCATTGAAGACAGTGAACAGGCAACTGCCACCGCCACCACGCTGTAACGTAACTTCATGATCTATCTCCTCATTTTTTGAACACCCCTGTTGACAAGGCAATTCGGCTCCAGGGGAAAATAAGCCGACCCTTTTTCTTTGCGTCTGTTCAGCCCTTGCGCATGATCCAGACCAACATCACCATAGACGCCACAAAGCTGTACCAAATCGACGGATCCGACTCCAGCGACAGCCATTGCGCCATCCAACCACTCAAGCCAACAAAGGCCAAATTCAAATAAGCCGCAGCCAAAAGGCCAATGAACAAGCGATCCCCTCGGGTGGTGTCCATCGGTAAAAAACCGCGCCGCACCAGCGTGGGCGATTTGATTTCCCAAACCGTCATGCCGGCAATCATCAGCACGATGCAGGTAAAAAATACAGCCACCGGTGTGGTCCAAGCCATCCATTCAAACATCTTGTACTCCTTAGGCCGCGGCTTAGACGCGACCCATCGCAAAACCTTTGGCGATGTAGTTGCGGACAAACCAAATCACGATGGCGCCGGGCACGATGGTCAGCACCCCGGCAGCGGCCAAGGTGGCCCAATCCATACCCGAAGCCGATACGGTGCGCGTCATGGTGGCGGCAATCGGTTTGGCATTCACGCTGGTCAGCGTGCGGGCCAAAAGCAACTCCACCCAACTGAACATGAAGCAAAAGAACGCCGCCACGCCCACACCGGCTTTGATCAAGGGCAAAAAGATTTGCACAAAAAACCGTGGGAACGAGTAGCCATCGATGTAGGCCGTCTCGTCGATCTCACGCGGGATACCGCTCATGAAACCTTCCAAAATCCACACCGCCAACGGCACGTTGAAGAGCAAATGCACCAGCGCCACCGCAATGTGCGTGTCCATCAAACCGACCGAGCTGTAAAGCTGAAAGAACGGCAGCAAGAACACAGCTGGCGGCGTCATGCGGTTGGTTAACAACCAAAAGAACACATGCTTGTCGCCCAAAAAGCTGTAGCGCGAAAATGCATACGCCGCTGGCAGGGCCACGGTGAGCGACAACACGGTGTTCATGGCCACATAAATCAAACTGTTGATATAGCCCGAATACCAGGCTGGATCGGTCAAGATGGTCTGGTAATTGGCCCAGGTGAAGTGCTCAGGAAACAAAGTGAAGCCGGCGAGAATTTCGTTGTTCGTTTTGAACGACATGTTGACCATCCAGTAGATGGGCAACAAGGCAAACACCAGGTACAGGCACAGAAAAATGGTGCGCTTTTGAAATTTTGAATTAGGCATGACCGCCCTCCTTCGACTCTGTACCCACGCTTTGCATCCAGTTGTACAAAACAAAGCAGAACAGCAAGATGATCAGAAAATAAATCAGCGAGAACGCAGCGGCTGGCCCCAGGTCAAATTGCCCCACGGCTTTTTGCGTCAAGAACTGCGACAAGAAGGTGGTTGAATTGCCGGGCCCGCCGCCGGTCAACACAAAAGGTTCGGTGTAAATCATGAAGCTGTCCATGAAGCGCAGCAACACCGCGATCACCAAGACGCCGCGCATCTTGGGTAACTGCACAAAGCGGAATACATCCCATTTGCTGGCCCCATCGATACTGGCGGCTTGGTAATAGGCATCCGGAATGGAGCGCAAACCGGCATAGCCCAGCAAGGCCACCAACGGCGTCCAGTGCCACACATCCATCAGCAGCACCGTGAGCCAAGCGTGGCTGGCATTGCCGGTGTAGTTGTAGGCGATGCCCATGCCCTGCAGTGCAGCGCCCATCAAGCCAATGTCGGTGCGGCCAAAGATTTGCCAAATGGTGCCCACCACGTTCCAAGGAATCAGCAAGGACAGCGAGACGATGACCAAGACCGCCGACGACTTCCAACCCGTGGCCGGCATGGACAAGGCCAGCGCAATGCCCAGCGGCAACTCCACGGCCAAGACCGAGAACGAATAAATGAATTGACGCAGCAAGGCCCCATGCAACTCTTCATCGCGCATGATGGCGGCGAACCATTCGGTGCCCACAAACACACGGCGGTCGGGCGAAATGATGTCTTGCACCGAATAATTGACCACCACCATCAAAGGCAAAATGGC
>CAIWWN010000023.1 GCA_903916355.1 uncultured Burkholderiales bacterium
TGGCTGCTATCCGCTTACCGGTGCAGTGGATTCCAGCGCGACCAACTTAGACGCACTCATCGCTGAGATGGAAACATCAAAGATCTCCGAGCGCGCGGGCCGCCTGATCGACGGCGAGGGCGGGGGCTCGATGGAAGCCAAGAAGGCGGAGGGCTACTTCTGATGTCCACGACCACACCTGTGCTGCACCTGGTCACCTGCGGCTCCGTTGACGACGGCAAGAGCACGCTGATTGGCCGCCTGCTGGTGGACACCAAGGCCGTGCTGCAAGATCACTTGGCCGGCGTGCAGCGCTCGGGTGAGACCGACTTGGCCCTGTTGACCGACGGTCTGTCGGCTGAGCGTGAGCAAGGCATCACCATCGACGTGGCTTACCGTTACTTCAACACCGAGGCGCGCAAGTTCATCATTGGCGACGCCCCCGGCCACGAGCAGTACACCCGCAACATGGTGACTGCCGCCTCCAGCGCCGACGCCGCCGTGGTGCTGGTCGATGCGATCAAGCTCGACTGGGCCAACCCCGATTTGCAGCTGTTGCCGCAAACCCGCCGCCACTCGCTGCTGGTCAATATGCTGCGCGTGCCGTCGGTCGTGTTCGCCATCAACAAGCTCGACGCCGTGGCCGATGCGGCGGTGGCTTACCAAAACATCGCCGGCGCCTTAGAAAAGTTCGCCACAGAAGCGGGCATCACCATCACCGCCATGGTGCCCATTTCGGCCCTCAAGGGCTGGAACGTGGTCGACACCGAGAACAATGGCCAGAACGACTGGTGTGGCTACGCCGGCCCCAGCTTGCTGAGCATCCTCGAAACATTGCCCGTGACTCCGGCCGAGACCAATGTGGCATTCAGCTTCCCGGTGCAGTGGGTCGAAAAACCTGGTGCCCCCACGCTTGTCGCTTCGCGAACTTCGCTGCCCCCCGAGGGGGCTGCTGCGCCTTGGGGCGGCCCAGCGGCGCAGCACCACGATTCCGGCGTCACCACCCAAGGCCGGCGCGTGTTCTGGGGCCGTGTGGCCACCGGCAGCATTGAGCCGGGCCAGACAGTCAAAGTGTTCCCAAGCGGTCAGACCGCTGTGGTCTCGCAAGTGCTGAGTGCTACACGGCAGCCACAAAACAAGGCAGCCGGGCACAGCGCAGGCATTGTGCTGGACCGTGAGGTTGATGTTTCACGCGGCGATTGGCTGTTGGCTTCTGAAGGTAGCCCTGAAGGCCAGCGTCAGCTGAACACCACCGTCGCCTGGATGGACGACGAACCACTGGTGGCCGGGCGCTTGTACTGGGCGCTGCACGGTCACCGCTGGGTCAAGGTCAAAGTGCAGCGCGTGGTGCACCGCCTGGACGTCAACTCCCTGGCCGAAGAAGAGGCCACCGAGCTGGCGCCCAACGCCATTGGCCACGTCATCCTGGCCCTGCAAGAGCCGCTGGTGACCTTGCCATTTGCCCAGTCACGTATTTTGGGGGCCTTGGTCTTGGTGGACACCGCGACCCATAAAACCTCAGGCGCCGTGTTGGTGAACTGAAAACCATTAAAATCCAGGGTTAGTCGCCTTGCCCACTCACGGGCGAGGCCGACCCTTTATTCGATTGCCATGACATGACCCACGTAGTTTCAGAATCCTGTATCCAGTGCAAATACACCGACTGTGTCGATGTTTGCCCGGTCGATTGTTTCCGCGAAGGCCCGAACTTCTTGACCATCGACCCCGATGAGTGCATCGACTGCGCGGTGTGCATTCCTGAATGCCCGGTCAATGCGATCTATGCCGAAGAAGACCTGCCAGCCGATCAGCAACACATGATCAAGCTGAATGCCGAGCTGGCTTTGTTGCCAACCTGGAAAAGCATCACCAAGCGCAAAACGCCCATGCCCGATGCGGACAACTGGAAAGACAAAACCGGTAAGTTGTCGGAACTGATCCGCTGACGCTCATGAACGCGCCGATCGAAACCGATGCCTTGGTGATCGGCGCGGGCCCAGTCGGATTATTCCAAGCCTTTCAACTGGGCTTACAAGGCATCTCCTGCCATATGGTCGACGCCCTGCCGCACACTGGCGGGCAATGCACCGAGCTGTATGCCGACAAGCCGATTTACGACATTCCCGGCATTGCTTTGTGCACCGGCGCCGAACTGATCGCTCGGCTGACCGAGCAACTCCAACCCTTTTCCCCTATATTTCATCTGGGCCAGCAAGTCAGCACGCTGACGCGTTTGCCTGATGCGCGCTTTGCGGTAGGCACCTCTCAAGGCCAGTCGTTTGTCACTCGCTGCATCTTCATAGCGGCCGGCGTGGGCGCCTTTGTGCCACGGCGTTTGTCTGTCAACGGCCTCTCGGCTTTTGAAGAGAAACAGGTTTTCCATACGCTGCCGGCGGATCTGCATCTGCATGGTCAACACCTGTTGGTGGCTGGCGATAATGACGACGCCTTGGCCACCGCCATCCAAGCCGCAATGCAGGCTAACGAACGCCCCGCCAGCGTCACCCTGATGCACCGGCGTGACCAGTTCCAAGCCCGCCAAGACCTGGTGGACACCATGCGCCAGTTGTGCAGCCAGGGCTTGATGCGCTTTGTGGCGGCGCAACCCACGGCCTGCGTGATTCAGAACCAGCGCTTGACCGGACTGGAAGTTTTGACTGCTGCCGGCGAGACCGAGGTTCTGCCCGCCGATCTGATCGTGGCCAGCCTGGGCATGTCGCCACGCTTGGGGCCTTTGGCGGACTGGGGCTTGGCACTGGAGCGCAAGCAACTGCCGGTGCATACCGACACTTACTCGACGCATGAAAGCGGAATTTTTGCGGTGGGGGATATCAACACCTACCCCGGCAAAAAGAAACTCATCTTGTGCGGCTTTCACGAGGCCACCTTGGCCGCTTTTGCTGCCGCCGCTTTGCTCCACCCCGAGCAAAAGACCCTGCTGCAATACACGACAACCTCCACCCTGCTGCACCAGCGGCTGGGCATCGCTTAAAATCCACACCGTGCCGCAGTTTTGCGGTGCATTCGCTAGGGGTGTTGCGGTTCGTTCTGAACTGCGACTGAGAAAGTCCCTTTGAACCTGATTGAGGTAATCCTCGCGCAGGGAAGCTTGTCTGATTCAGCAACGCAGCCATTCCATTCAATTGGCCTGCGTCTTCGCTTTAGCAACCAGCCGACCTGCCATAACGTTAAAGGAAACGTCATGGCATATCACCCGTTAAATTTACACCCGTTAAATTTTCACTCGCCCATTTTCAAGCGCACTCGCACCCATGCGGCCACACTGCTGTGCATCGCCTCACTCGGCAGTGCACTGGCGCAAAGCACCACGCCAGAAATCACCATCACCAGCCCATCGCCACAACAGGTCAGCGGCTTTGGCGATGTCCCGCTGTCCAAAGCGCCGTTCAGCGCCATCAGCATCGACAACCAAACGCTGCGCGACATCGGCGCCACGCGCATCTCTGACGCCTTGCGCCTGGATGCCAGCGTCACCGACAGCTACAACTCGCCGGCCTACTGGGACATGTTGAGTGTGCGCGGCTACACCCTGGACAACCGCTACAACTACCGCCGCGAGGGCTTGCCGATTTCTGCCGAAACCATGATCCCGATGGAGAACAAAGAGCGCATTGAACTGCTCAAAGGCACCAGCGGCATCCAGGCCGGCACCAGCTCGCCCGGCGGCTTGGCCAATTACGTGGTCAAACGCGCGCCCACAGGCAACGACGAAACTATCCGCGCCGTCACCGCCAGCTATGGCAACGGCAAAAGCAGCAGCATCGCGCTCGACTTGGGCGGCCGCTTTGGCGAAAGCAAAGAATTCGGCTATCGCTTCAACACCGCCTACGAAGACCTGAACCCCTACATCCAAAACACCCAAGGCCACCGCAAGCTGGTAGCCCTGGCCATGGACTGGCGCATGACGACAGACAGCAAGCTGGAATTTGAATTTGAAAAAAGTGAGCGGCACCAGATTGGGGTGAATGGGTACAGCTTGCTGGCGAATCCTAATAATCCTGCAGGCATGCCCAGCCTTCCAGAGACTGTGAATGGGACACAAAATTTAACCCGACAAACCTGGTCAGTACCTGGCATCTTTGCCGCAACGACCGGATCAATTCGCTTCAAAAAAAACCTAGACAGTGACTGGCGCTGGACAACACAATATGGCGCGCAACGCCTTCGCTCGGACGACCGACTGTCCTTTGCCTTTGGTGCCACCCTCCCAAATGGGACTTGGCTGGGTGACCGCTTTGCCAGCGATGGCAGCTTTGATCTTTACGACTACCGCAGCGACAATGAGCGCCGCTTAACGGACACGCTTCAAACCTCTATTGATGGCAGCACAGTGATTGCGGGTATCAAACACCAGTTGATGCTCAGCGCCATGCGCAGCCGTCAACTAGACCGTCTTGAACCCACACAACTCTACAGCTATGCAGGAACAAGTGCGGGCTTTAGAGGCGCTGTACCCGCTCAGGTCCTGAATCAAACCTACTACAACACCAATCGCAGCGAATACAGCAATGAGCTGTCCGCCACAGATCGGGTAGAACTATCAGCACGAACATCGGCGTGGGCCGGACTACGCTACACCCGCAGTGATCGCAGCACCGTCTCGCTCGATCCATCGAACCCCAATCCTGTCAATCAACAAACAGGATTCACCACACCCTGGCTCGCTTTGTCTCACGAGTACGCCACGGGTTCCACCGTTTATGCTTCGTACGGCGAAGGCGTTGAGTTGTTTGCTGCACCCAATAACGCCAACTACACCAATGCGGGGAAATTTCTCGGGGCTCAGCGCAGCAAGCAAGTGGAAGTGGGCGTCAAAGGTAAAACCAGTCAGCACTTGAGCTGGAATGCGGCAGTGTTTCATATCGATCGGCCTCTGGCTTATGACTATGCCTATGCTCGGGTTGTGGACGGAACGCAAACCCACGATGGACTGGACGCAGGTCTTCAATGGACGCAGCAACAATGGCTCTTGTCAGGCCAGGCGCAATGGCTTCATGCGCGAATTTCTGGCACCACCGTCGACACGACTTTGAATGGCACTCAACCCCTCAACGTTCCAGCGCTGACACTACGTGCCCTCGCGCAATACCGCTGGGCGCAAGTCCCCGGCTTGCGCACCAGCCTGCGCCTGAACCACGAAGGCGAGCGACGCGTTTTGGAGGACGGCAGCATCCATCTGCCCGCATGGACCACGCTCGATTTTGCGGCGCATTACGACACCCGCATGCAAGGCACACGCACCGAATGGACGCTGGGCATCGACAACCTGACGGACCAACATTACTGGCGCGAATCACCCAAACAATTTGGCCACTACTACCTCTACCCCGGCGCACCTCGTACAGCGCGAATCAGCGTCAGAACGAGCTTCTGAAAGTGCGGCGCAGACTCCGCAAAAAATCTGCGTCTCGCTGGAGAAACGCCAAATTTTGACGCTATAGTCGAAGGATTTTTCCTCAATAGCTCAGTTGGTAGAGCGTCGGATTGTTAAGTCCGCGGTATCAGTCAAATTCCCATTTTTATTACCGAAATGTCGTTTTAAATCAACGACTTGCAGCACACTTTTGCTCTGAAATATCAATTACACGGTTATTACACGAATAATTAGTCTGCCACTAGGTATTTTGCTCAGTTACATAATGTAACTCTCATACCGCCGCAGCACTCGCCCCCATTGGGCGGACACCGCGCATGCCTTCCATGTGTTCCATTTGGTTTTGACAATAGTCACACGCATGGCTCTTTTCTGGCGCACTGGTTGACTGCCCGTGCGTGCTGTCAGCACTGTTGCATTTGAACTTCCGCGAGCTTCAAACGCAGCGGCCATTGGCACTTGCAGCTTTGGCGAAAAAAATTTCTTGCCACCTGCAAGTTGACCGGCCTTTTTTGCCTCTTCATCAAACAATTTAGTCAACCAAAACACCGCCAGACTTTCGGGACTTGGCTCCACTGCGGTTGTCCTATCCAGCATCTGAAAACAAACTTCGCTCACGCAAGGAGCACAGAAATTGACAGATGCACATATTCCATTAACCTAGCGCGACCGCTTGTTCGGCCACTGACATGCAAGTAATGTCAGATGCCCAACTGAGCACGCGCGATGTCGCAAGCCGACTTGGAATCTCCACCAGCGATCTGGCTGAACTGCGTCTTAAAACGGGCGAGTTGCCAATTGAGCAAGATGGCCTGAAGCTTTTTTATAGCGCCGAAACTGTTCAAGCGTTCGAGCGCAGCGAAGCACTCAAAGTCATGGAACGCCTGCTTGCAAGCCCATCGCCCCTAGCAACACTCTCGCGCATGGCGCAGGTCAGTGGACTGACACGGCTCTACATCGCTGGGCAATTAGTTGCGCCCACAATCGAAAATCCAAGACAGTCATCCACCCCTGACCTTCCTGCTGCGCTAAAGCGAAAACAAACAGAGGCGCCCGACGGTTTGTTGCCCGCACCCCATGCGCACCATTTGGCATCAAAGTCAATCAAACGCACGCGTCATTTTTTGCGCCCTTTTTGACGGCTCTTTCACGCAGTCACCACCACTGATATCACTGTGGCTGCGAGCCGCAAAGCAGCCCCCATGCGCCCTTGCAGCCATGTCAAAAATTTTCACTGCGCCTCTAAACAGCCCTATTTTCTTTGCTACAATATGTGTCTAGCAAGTAAGGGCTGACAGTTACATCAGTCCTTCACTTACTGCTCGGAGTAGCACCATACAGGTGACACCCCTGTGGCAAGTTTCTTGCTAGTCAAACCGAATATTTTCCTCGATAGCTCAGTCGGTAGAGCGCCGGACTGTTAATCCGTAGGTCCCTGGTTCGAGCCCAGGTCGAGGAGCCAAA
>CAIWWN010000024.1 GCA_903916355.1 uncultured Burkholderiales bacterium
AGGGACTGGTAAACCCCATTGAAACCAAATAAAATAATATAACGAACTCAAATGATATACTTCACAAGCTATGACGATATCCCTAGAATCGCCCCAACCTTGAAAGTTGAAGGGCCAGCCCCTAGGTGCTGGGACCCTCCCCCGTTGAATCGAAACGTCACCGTGCACAGCGAAGCGAATGCTGGCTGGTTGGTCAGGCCCTTGCCTGGTAAGCACTTGATGCGTGACACCGATTCAGTTGACTCTTTAATGCTTCACAGTCCCCGGTCCAACACAGGGATGCTGAGTGAAGACACTGGACTTCTCATTTGATACTGCTCACAAAAACATGGAAAGCCGTGCGCCTGATGGCCAGCGATGCCCGTGACGGCTTCGTGGAAATCACCCGCAATGGATTTGCCCTGTTGGGCTTGGTGGTGGTCGCTCTGACCTTGACCTTGACCATTCGCCCGCAATTGCAAGAAGCAGCCACGGCCCAGTTGATGGCTTGGCTCCAAGCCCGGCAACTGCCCAACAGCTGGACATCTCCTTCAGGCTTTGCCGCTTTGCAACGCACCACAGCGGGTGACCCCATGGACTTACCGGCGGAGCAAGCGTCTGTCACCTACTGGCTGAGCCGCAAATACAACGTGTCCCCTGAGCCTTTGAGTGTCTTGGTGGCCGAAGCCTTCAATCTGGGTGAACGCGCCCACATCGCCCCCACCTTGATTTTGGCGATCATGGCGATCGAGTCGAACTTCAACCCCTACGCACAAAGCAGTGTGGGCGGCCAAGGACTGATGCAAATTCAACCCAGACAGCAGTCTGAAAAATTGGACAGCTTGGGTGGTGCCATGGCGGCTTTTGACCCTTTGAGCAATTTGCGCGTCGGCGTGAGCGTGCTGCATGAGTTGTCGGTTGAAAAAGGTTCGATCCATGCAGGATTGACCGCCTATGCCCAATCCACCCAAAGCCGTGAAAGCAATTACCTGGAGCGGGTATTGCAAGAGGAACAGCGCTTAGCGCACATCACGCAATCGGTGCGGCAAGCGCGGGCGGCTGGTAACGACGCCACGCCCAAGATGCAACCGGCCCGCTGGCAGGCGCCCTCCAAAGCACAGTCGATTTCGCTTTAACCGACCTGGGCCGCCCCACTTCCAGACAGCGTCTGGGCTACACTTGGGGGGTGCGCAACTGGCGATAGGGTTGTGCTTGGGTCGTGATCGACCTGGGGCAACTTGACGTGGACCTTGAGGGCTTGATTGCCTTCACATTACCACTGGGAAGCGCGCAGCCTGCTGAGTCATGGGCCTTTGTGCCCCCGAGTTCAGCCGGTTTTCAGCCGTTCGCCTGGGCAGCCCTTGTCGGGGACTTTTTACAAGTCGCTCGCCAAGGTTCCATCATCTGAAGGACTGCCATGTACCACCGCAACATTCTGATTGAACAAACCGATCCCGAGATCTTTGCCGCGATCCAAGCCGAGAACGATCGCCAAGAGCACCACATCGAGCTGATCGCCAGCGAAAACTACGCGTCGCCCGCCGTCATGGCCGCGCAAGGCTCCCAGCTCACCAATAAATACGCCGAAGGCTACCCCGGCAAGCGTTACTACGGCGGCTGCGAGTTTGTCGACATTGCTGAGCAGTTGGCGATCGACCGCATCAAACAAATTTTTGGTGCCGACTGCGCCAATGTGCAACCGCATTGCGGTGCCTCGGCCAACGAAGCCGTGTTCTTGGCTTTCTTGAAGCCCGGCGACACCATCATGGGCATGAGCCTGGCCGAAGGCGGTCACCTGACGCACGGCATGCCGCTGAACATCTCCGGTAAATGGTTCAACGTCGTGTCTTATGGTTTGGACGCCAACGAGGCCATCGACTACGAAGCCATGGAAGCCAAGGCCCGCGAATCCAAGCCCAAGCTCATCATTGCAGGCGCCTCGGCTTATTCGCTGCACATCGACTGGGCCCGCTTTGCCAAAGTAGCCAAAGAAGTCGGCGCCCTCTTCATGGTCGACATGGCCCACTACGCCGGCTTGATTGCCGCAGGCGTCTACCCCAACCCCGTGCCCCACGCTGACGTGGTCACTTCGACCACCCACAAGAGCCTGCGCGGCCCGCGCGGCGGCATCATCTTGATGAAGGCCGAGCACGAAAAAGCCATCAATAGCGCCATCTTCCCCGGGCTGCAAGGCGGCCCGCTGATGCATGTGATCGCGGCCAAGGCCGTGGCCTTCAAAGAAGCGCTGCAACCTGAGTTCAAGGCTTACCAAGCCCAGGTGATCAAGAACGCACAAATCATTGCAGAGACATTGACCGAGCGCGGTCTGCGCATTGTCAGCGGCGGCACCCAAAGCCACGTCATGCTGGTGGACCTGCGTGCCAAGGGCATCACAGGCAAAGTGGCCGAAGCCGCATTGGGCAGCGCCCACATGACGATCAACAAAAACGCCATTCCGAACGACCCTGAAAAGCCGTTCGTCACCAGCGGCGTGCGCATTGGCACACCGGCCATGACCACCCGGGGCTTCAAGGACGAAGAAGCCCGCATCACCGCCCACCTGATCGCCGATGTGCTGGACAACCCGCTGGACGAAGCCAACTTGGCCGCTGTGCGCGCCAAGGTGAACGCCTTGACCGCCCGTTTCCCGGTTTACAAGTAATCCCCGATGAAGTGCCCCTTCTGCGGCCATAACGACACCCAGGTGGTGGAAACCCGTTTGGCCGAAGACGGGGACTTGATTCGCCGCCGCCGCCAATGCGGCAGTTGCGAGAAACGCTTCACCACCTACGAGCGCCCTGAAGTGAGCTTCCCGGCGATCGTCAAAAAAGACGGTCGGCGCATCGAGTACGAACGCGTCAAATTGCGCGCCAGCATGAACCTGGCGCTGCGCAAGCGCCCGGTGAGCACCCAGCAAGTGGACTCGGCGATCGAACGCATCGAAGAAAAATTGCTCAGCTTTGCCGAACGCGAAATCGCCTCCAACCGCCTGGGCGAGTTGGTGATGCGCGAATTGAAAAAACTCGACAAAGTGGCTTACGTGCGCTTTGCCAGCGTGTACCGCAGCTTTGAAGACATCGATGACTTCAAGCTGCTGGTGGACGAAGTCAACAAATAAGTTCAGTTCAACTGCAACTGGCCAGCGTGGCCGCGTCCAAGCGGGCATTGCCCACAAAGTTGATCACCAGCTGCCAACCAGCATTACTCTGCGCAGAGGCTCGGCACAGGGTGATGGTGCCCGCTTGAGGCGCTCCGCTGGTCTGTATGTCTGCGCCGCTTGAATATTGACCCACCCTGCCGATCCAATATTGACCCAGGGCGTGTTGCTAATTTTTGAATCAGCAATTGTGGATAAGTTTACTCAATTACTTGTTTTGACTTTCCTTTCCCTATCTCTGCGTGTGA
>CAIWWN010000025.1 GCA_903916355.1 uncultured Burkholderiales bacterium
GGCACTTTGATGCCGTATCCATCAGAGGATCCACCCCGATTACTCGAAGTCTCTCGTCCTGACAGGCGGCGGCTCATGCCATCAGCATTCAGCAGTCTTGTTTCCGTGCCCGTAGGCAGGGAGGCATCCATAGCATCTCCTGTGATTGTTTAACTTGTTGGCTAAGTTGGGCGTTGGTCGAAAGCTTAGCGCAGTCTGCTGTTATGCGCTGTCGCAAAAGCGGTCTCCATGCCGTCTTGTGCCAAGGGCTTGGATTGGGGTGAGAGCCACAGTGCATGTAAACGCTGGACGCCATGGCGCTCGGCGCAGTGAGGTCCAGGAGGAGGCCGCAGGCCGGGGGACACGAACGCAGCCGAGTGCCGTGGCGTCCAGCGTGCAAAGGAGGCCAAAAGTTGCCGCCAAGACGGAATGAACCAGTAAAGGAGGCCCAGAGGCTCAAACTTATAATGTTCGGTTGCACCTCCCTTCAGCTTCCCCAGCGAAACACACCATGAGCCAAGCCGTCATTTCAGTCGCCGACATTCGCAAGACCTTTCTGGACTTTTTTGCGTCCAAAGGCCACACCGTGGTCGCGTCCAGCCCCTTGGTGCCCGGCAACGACCCCACGCTCATGTTCACCAACTCGGGCATGGTCCAGTTCAAAGACGTGTTTTTGGGTTCTGACAAACGCTCGTATGTGCGCGCGGCTTCGGTGCAAGCCTGCTTGCGCGCCGGGGGCAAGCACAACGACTTGGAAAACGTGGGCTACACCGCGCGGCACCATACCTTCTTTGAAATGCTGGGCAACTGGTCGTTTGGCGACTACTTCAAGCGCGAGTCGCTGCAGTGGGCTTGGGAGTTGCTGACCGAGGTCTACAAACTCCCCGCCGACAAGCTGTATGCCACGGTGTACATGGAAGACGACGAAGCCCATGCCATTTGGGAGGGCATTTTCGTCAAGGCAGGTTGGACGCCTGAGCGCATCGTGCAGGAAAACCGCATCATCCGCATTGGCGACAACAAGGGCGGGCGCTACAAGTCAGACAACTTCTGGATGATGGCCGACACCGGCCCTTGCGGCCCATGCAGCGAGATTTTCTATGACCACGGCGACCACATTCCTGGCGGCCCACCCGGCAGCCCGGACGAAGACGGCGACCGCTTCATCGAAATCTGGAACAACGTGTTCATGCAGTTCAACATGGATGAGAACGGCGCCGTCACGCCGCTGCCCGCGCCTTGCGTGGACACCGGCATGGGCTTGGAGCGCCTTGCCGCGATCCTTCAGCACGTTCACAGCAACTACGAGATCGACATTTTTGACGCGCTGATCAAAGCCGCTTCGCGCGAAACCGGTTGCACCGACCTGGGCCACAAGAGCTTGCGCGTGATTGCCGACCACATCCGCGCCACTTCGTTCTTGGTGAGCGACGGCGTGGTGCCGAGCAACGAAGGCCGAGGCTATGTGCAGCGCCGCATCATCCGCCGCGCGATTCGGCACGGCTATTTGCTGGGCCAGAAAAAACCGTTCTTCCACAAGCTGGTGCCTGACCTGGTCCAACTCATGGGCGCGGCTTACCCCAACATGGCCGACCAGGCCGAGCGCATTGCCGAGATCTTGCGCATTGAAGAAGAGCGCTTCTTTGAAACCCTGCAAAGCGGTATGCAAATTCTGGACGCAGCCCTTGAAGGCGGCGTCAAGGTCTTGCCCGGCGAGGTGGCTTTCAAGCTGCACGACACCTACGGTTTCCCGCTCGACTTGTCGGCCGACGTGTGCCGCGAGCGTGGCCTGTCGGTGGACGAGGCCGGTTTTGCCACGGCCATGGAAAAGCAAAAAGCCCAGGCCCGCGCCGCAGGCAAGTTCAAGATGGACAAGGCGCTGGACTACACCGGTGCGGGCAACGACTTTGTCGGCTACGAAGATTTGACGGCCAACGCCAAAGTGCTGGCGCTGTTCGTCGACGGCGCTGCGGTGAACGAACTGCAAGCCGGTCAGGCCGGCGTGGTCGTACTGGACACCACCACCTTCTATGCCGAGTCCGGTGGCCAAGTGGGCGACCAGGGCATGATCCACAACGCAGGCGGTCAGTTCAGTGTGGCGGACACGCTCAAGATCAAGGCCGATGTGTTTGGGCACCACGGCGAGCTGAGCACTGGCAGCCTGAAAGTCGGTGACGCCGTGCAAGCGCATGTGGACACGGCATTGCGCGCTGCCACCGTGCGCAACCACAGCGCCACCCACTTGATGCACAAAGCCTTGCGCGAAGTGCTGGGCAGCCATGTGCAGCAAAAAGGCTCGCTGGTGAATGCCGAGCGTACCCGCTTTGACTTTGCGCACAACGTCCCGGTGACCGATGCCCAAATTTTGGAAATTGAAGCCCTGGTGAACGCCGAAATTTTGGCCAACGCCGCAGCCCAAGCGCGGGTGATGGACATTGAATCGGCGCAAAAAACCGGCGCCATGATGCTGTTTGGCGAGAAGTACGGCGAGACCGTGCGCGTGCTCGACATTGGCTCCAGTCGCGAACTGTGCGGCGGCACCCATGTGCAGCGCACCGGTGACATTGGCCTGTTCAAAGTGGTAGCTGAGGGCGGCGTGGCCGCCGGTGTGCGCCGCATTGAAGCCGTGACCGGTGTGAATGCATTGACTTACCTGCAGTCGCTGGAAAGCACTGTGGCGCAAGCCGCTTCATCGTTCAAGGCACCCACGGCTGAGCTGAACCACCGCATTGCGCAGGTGCTCGATCAGGTCAAGGCGCTGGAAAAAGAAATGGCGGCCCTCAAAGGCAAACTGGCTTCCTTCCAGGGTGACGAATTACTGACGCAAGCGGTCGACATCAAAGGCGTCAAGCTGTTGGTGTCCAAGCTCGATGGCGCGGACGCCAAGACCCTGCGTGACACCCTGGACAAGCTCAAAGACAAGATGAAGTCTGCGGTCATCGTGTTGGCCGCAGTAGATGGCGAGAAAGTGAACATCGCCGCCGGTGTGACGGCTGACCACACGGGCAAGGTCAAGGCTGGCGAGTTGGCCAATTTTGTGGCGCAACAAGTGGGCGGCAAAGGCGGCGGCAAGCCCGACATGGCCATGGCCGGCGGCACCAACGCCGCGGCCTTGCCGGCGGCACTGGCCAGCGTGCAGGCTTGGGTGGCCGAGCGCGTTTGACGCGCTCAGTCATCTTTCATCACCTTAAGCCTCACTCCATGCCACGGCGTCTGATGCAACAGCTCGGACGCCGTTTTTTGTGCAGCGTGGGCTTTGGCTTGTGCTTGTGCGCATGGAGTACCTTGTCTCAAGCGCAGTTTGACAAAACCCCTTGGCCCACACGCCAAGCCACACCGGCCATCGATTGGCAAGATCTGCAAGGCCAACCCTGGAGCACAGCCAGCCTGAAGGGCCGGGCGGTGGTGCTCAACTTTTGGGCGACTTGGTGCGCGCCTTGCAAAGAAGAATTGCCCTCCCTGCAAACTCTGCATGAGATCAGTGGCGGCAACCCGCTGGTGATCGGCGTCAACGTGCGTGAACCCGCATCTCGCGTAAGTCGCTACCTGAAATCCACCGGCTTGGATTTTCCGGTGGTGTTGGATACGCAAGGGATATTGGCCAAGAAATGGGGCGTGACGGTGTACCCGACCACGGTGTTGATTGGCGCTGACGGCAAAGCGCAGTGGCGTGTGCAGGGCGATGTGGATTGGAGCGGGCGCGAGGCCGAGGGCTGGCTCAAGCCCTTGGTGGGCCGTTGACCCGTCGTTGAGCGTGGCCACTCAGCGATAATCCCTGCTGGCCCGTGCACGATGCACAAGGCCAACCACCTGCCTTCGGGGCATAGGCGTTCCACTTTGGTGATGAACGCCTTGCATGTGCCGACAGGATTTTTTATTTTCCGGAGCTCTTTTGATGACCCCCGTTCGCCGTTCTCTTCTTCAAGGGGGCGCCGCTTTGGGCGCCCTGATGGTTGCGCCCACTTGGCTGCACGCCCAAACCACCACCTCATCCTCTTCATCCGCCCCAGCAGAGCGCCGCTTTGCCCCGCAGGTCGGAGCTTGGCGCACTTTCGAGGTCACCACCCGTGTCGACTTGGCCGACCCCGTCGGTGCCAGCCGCATTTGGTTGCCCGTGCCCAGTGTGAATACCGACTGGCAGCGCTCGCTGGAAAGCAGTTACCGCAGCAACGGCAAATCCCAAATGGGCAGCGATGGCGTCGAAGGCGCGCGCATGCTGTTCACCGAGTTTGCCGATGGCGTCAAACCCTTTGTTGAAATCACCAGTCGCGTGCAAACGCGCAACCGCAGTACCGAATGGAACGCCCCAGCCGTGGCCGCCTTTGCGCGTGCTGACGCCGCCACACAGCACTTCTATACCCGTTCCACCAAGCTGCTGCCCACAAGCGGCATTGTGCGCACCACGGCCTTGAAAGCCACGCAAGGCGCCAAGACCGATGCGCAAAAAGCCCGCGCGATTTACGACTGGGTGGTGCAGAACGCCTGGCGTGAGCCCAAGGTGCGCGGCTGCGGCGAAGGCGACATCAAGACCATGCTGGAGACCGGCAACTTGGGCGGCAAGTGCGCCGACATCAATGCCTTGTTCGTCGGCCTGTGCCGCTCTGTGGGCCTGCCCGCACGCGACGTGTACGGCATTCGCCTGGCGCCGTCGGCCTTTGGCTACAAAGAGTTGTCGGGCAATCCCACCAGCCTGAAAGGCGCGCAGCATTGCCGCGCCGAGGTGTATTTGCAAGCCCATGGCTGGGTGGCCATGGACCCGGCCGATGTGGCCAAGGTCATGCGCATGGAAACGCCTGAGTGGATCAAAAAGACCGACAACCCGGTCGTAGCCCCTGTCAATCAGCACCTGTTTGGCGGCTGGGAGGGCAACTGGATGGCCTGGAACACTTCGCACGACGTACAGTTGCCAGGCGCCAAAGAAGGCCGCTTGGGCTTCTTGATGTACCCCGTTGCCGAAACCAGCGAAGGGCGCCTGGACTCCTACGCGCCTGACAGCTTCAAGTACAGCATCACCTCGCGCGAAATTTTGGCGTGAAGAATTAAACCCGCCCGACCGGTCTGACTGGACTGATCCGCCTGATCCACCTGCACGGCAGGGGGTCAGGCGGTCTGCTTTGTGAGGCGATAAACTCGAACCATGTTTTTTGAAGATACACCGTCATGACTGACCGCTACGCCGTGATCGGCAACCCCATCGAACAAAGCAAATCGCCGCTCATTCACACGGCTTTCGCTCAAGTGACCGGGCAAGACCTGGCCTACACCAAGGTGCTCAGCCCTTTGGACGAGTTTGGGCAAACGGTCGATGCCTTTCGCGCTGCGGGCGGGCGGGGCATGAATGTGACCGCCCCTTTCAAATTAGACGCCTTTGCCTATGCGACCGATCTGGCGCCCAGCGCGCAACTGGCCGGCGCCGTGAACGCGCTCAAGTTTGAAGGCGACAAGGTCTTTGCTGAAAACTTTGACGGCGTGGGCCTGGTGCGCGACGTGCTGCACAACCTGGGCTTTCAGCTCCAAGGGCGCAGGGTCTTGGTGATGGGCGCGGGTGGCGCGACCCGGGGTGCTTTGCTGCCCATCTTGATGCAAGGGCCTGCCGAGCTGGTGATCGTGAATCGCACTGTGGCTAAAGCCCAAGAGCTGGCTGCCCTGGCGCAAAAGAGCAATGCCGCAGGTGTGTCCGTGCGCGGCATCGGTTATGAGGACTTGCAAGGCGAGTCGTTTGACGTGGTGTTCAACGCCACCTCGGCCAGCTTGACGGCGCAAGTGCCGCCGCTGCCGTTGTCGGTCTTTGCGCCGGGGGCGCTGGCGTATGAGCTGGCTTACGGCAAGGGTTTGACGCCGTTTCTCCAACTCGCGCAGCAAGCGGGCGTGACCCGTTTGGCCGATGGCGTGGGCATGCTGGCCGAGCAAGCGGCCGAGGCCTTTTTGTGGTGGCGTGGTGTGCGGCCTGACACCCGCGCGGTGATTGACAGCTTGACCGTACCCTTGGTCTGACGCGCTGCGTTGTGCATTGCCTAAGACCATGCACTTGCCGCAGATCGACACCCAGCGCTGCACCGGTTGCGGTTGGTGCGTGGCGGCCTGCCCCCCGCATGTGCTGAGTTTGCAACCTCACGGCTGGCGTAAACAGGTGGTGCTGCACAACATGCCTGACTGCACCGGCTGCAGTCTGTGCGAGCGCCGCTGCCCGTTTGGCGTGATCACGATGGTTCGCACGGACCTGCCACGCAGCCTGATCTGATGGTCTAGGAGCGGATTGTTCTGAGGGCTGCTTCATGCGAACAGGTTGATGATGTGCATGCCGCGACCCTTCGGGCCATAAGTTGGCTGTGGCTTGCCATGAGCCGCAACCCAGCGCGACCTGAACGCGTCGCACGGGCCGGCTCAGACCCTGAAGTGCGCTAGCTCAAGCCCCTTGGCGCTTGACCAGCAGGCTGATCAGCTCGGGCACCAAGGCTTGCGGATCGCCTTCTTGGCAGGCGGCCTCCAGTGTGTTTTTCACGGCCTGGGCCACGGTGTGGTCGGCGTGGGTGTCGATGGCCATCTGGTTGTAATAACTCAGGTCTTTCAGCGCATTGACCATGGAAAAGCGCAGGCCCGAGGTGTCGCCGTTGGCCAGCGTGGGCTTGAGCCGCTCCAGCGCCGCGCCCCAGCCGCCGCCCATGGCCAGCACATCGACAAAGGTTTGCGCGTTCACGCCGGCCAGTTGCGCACACGCCGCGGCTTCGGCCAGCAAGGTCACGGTGCCCAGCGACACGTAGTTGTGCAAGAGCTTCATGCGGTGGCCCGAGCCGATCGGGCCGGTGTGCACGATGTTTTCGGCAAAGCACGACAAGATGGGTTTGCAGATTTCAAACAAAGCCGCATCGCCGCCCACCAACAAGTTGAGGCGCCCTTCGGCGGCTTCTTTGGGCGTGCGCGTCATGGGCGAGTCCAGAAACTGCCCGCCTTGCGCGATCACCAGCGCCGCGACTTTTTCGGTGGAGGTGGGCACCGCCGTAGAGCAGTCGATGACGATGGTGCCGGGGCGCAGGCCTTTCAGCACCCCGTCGTCGCCCAAGAGCACGGCCTCGACCTGAGGCGTGCCGGTGACGCACAGGATGATCACATCAGATTGCTGTGCCAAGGCTTGCGGCGTGGTGCAGGTGCGTGCGCCCGCGGCCAGCAAGGCGTCCAGCGGCTGGTTGCCAGGGTGTACGAGCACCGACAGGCTTTGCCCGTGCTTGAGCAAATTGCTTGCGATGCCGTGGCCCATCATGCCGATGCCGATCATGCCGATTGTTTTCATAGGTGCGTTCCGAGGGTGAAATTCCAATGCGTTGAATATAGCGGTGACGCGCTCATCCAGCCGTCGCGGGCTTGCTAATTTGGGGTCCATGGGTCTGGCGGGTGAATGCCCAAGGCGTTCTATACTCGCAAAATGAACCAACTGGTACATCTTGACCCCAACCCCCAGGCCGAACCTGCGCCGATCAAGGAAGCTGGCCGCACCAACGACCCGGCCCGCACCATGGCCGAGATCCTGGCCGTGGCCACGCACGAGTTCGCCGACAAGGGCTTGACGGGCGCACGCATCGATGAGATTGCGGCGACCACGCGCACCAGCAAGCGCATGATCTATTACTACTTCGGCAGCAAGGACGGCCTGTACTTGGCGGTGCTGGAAGAGGCTTATCGGCGCATGCGGGCCATCGAGTCGGACTTGCATTTGGACGATTTGCCACCGCTGCAGGCTTTGCAGCGGCTGGTGGAGTTCACCTACGACCACCACCGCGACAACGAAGATTTCATCCGACTGGTGATGAATGAGAACATCCAGCGGGGCGACTACCTGCGCCAAAGCAACAGCATCCAGCAGCTCAACCAAAACGCCATTCGTTCGGTGCGCGACGTCTACGACCGCGGGGTGGGGCAGGGTGTGTTCAGGCCCGGCCTGGATCCGGTAGACATTCACTCGGCGATTTCAGCCTTCACTTTTTTCAACGTCTCGAACCGGCACACCTTTGGCGTGATCTTTCAGGACCGGGCCAGCAAAGACAAGGCCGACACCCTTAAGCGCGAGCATGTGGTGGAGTTGATCTTGCGCTTTGTCAGACATTCCATTTCGGCATAGCAGCTAGCGCGACGTGGCGTTTTATAACTAGGGAAACTACTTAGTCTTTAAAACTAACTAGTTCGTACATTATGGGTAATTCAATTCAGGAGGTGTCGGGTGGTTCAAAAATTCATTGACGGGTTTTGCAAAGTCCTGAACGTGGTCATCGCGCTGTGTCTGGCCGTGATGGTGGTGTTGGTGTTTGGCAACGTGCTCATGCGCTACGGATTCAATTCGGGCATCACCTTGTCCGAAGAGTTGTCACGCTGGTTGTTTGTTTGGATGACCTTTATGGGCGCGATCGTGGCCTTGAAGGAGCACGGCCACCTGGGCACCGACATGCTGGTGGGCAAGCTGGCTCCTGCGGGTAAAAAGTTTTGCCTGGCCTTGTCCTATGTGCTGATGCTCTTCATTTGCTGGCTGTTGTTCAGCGGCGCTTACCAGCAAACCATGATCAATATGGACACCACGAGTGCGGTGATGGAAGTGTCCATGGCCTGGATTTATGCACCCGGTGTGGTGTTTGCGGTATTGGGCGGCTTGATTTTGCTGACCGAGTTGATTCGCTTGCTCACTGGGCAATTGAGCGACGAAGACCTGGTGATGATCCAGGAATCTGAAGAGTCGCCGCATGGCGCCGACAAAGCCTGAGTGCGCTGGAGACTGATATGACGATTGCTATTTTTGTTTTTTCCCTCCTCGGTGCGATGGCCATTGGCATCCCGATCGCTTTTTCGCTGCTGATCTGCGGTGCCGCCTTGATGTGGCACATGGGCATGTTCGACGCCCAAATCCTGGCGCAAAACCTGCTCGAAGGCGCCAACAGTTTCCCCTTGCTGGCCGTGCCTTTTTTCATGTTGGCCGGTGAAATCATGAACGCGGGCGGTCTGTCGCGCCGCATTGTGAACTTTGCGATGGCCTGCGTGGGCCACATCAAAGGCGGTCTGGGCTATGTGACCATCATGGCCGCCGTGATCATGGCCGCACTGTCGGGCTCGGCCGTGGCCGATGCCGCCGCGCTCGCCTCGCTGCTGTTGCCCATGATGGTGGCGGCGGGTCACGACAAAGCCCGCTCGGCGGGCCTGATCGCCTCGGCGGGCATCATCGCTCCGGTGATCCCGCCCAGCATCGGCTTTGTGATTTTTGGCGTGGCGGGCAATGTGTCCATTTCCAAGCTCTTCATGGCCGGCATCGTGCCCGGTGTCTTGTTGGGTGCGTCGCTTTGGGCCACCTGGTGGTGGCTGGCGCGCAGCGAGGTGGTGCAAGTGCCGCCGCGTAAATCGATGGGCGAGATCATGGTTGCCATGCGCCAGGCCACCTGGGCCTTGGTGTTGCCTTTGATTGTGGTGTTCGGCTTGAAATTCGGTGTCTTCACCCCGACCGAAGCGGCGGTAGTGGCGGCGGTTTATGCCTTGCTGATTTCAACCTTTGTGTACCGTGAGTTGAGCCTGAAAGACCTGTACCCGTTATTTGTGGCCTCGGCCAAGACCAGTGCCATCGTCATGTTTTTGGTGGCAGCGGCCATGGTCTCGGCCTGGTTGATTACCGTGGCCAATTTGCCGGCCGAATTGATCTCACTGTTGCAGCCCTTGCTCGACAGCCCGCGCTTGCTGATGCTGACCATCATGGTCATCACCATGGTCGTGGGCACAGCGCTGGACATGACGCCAACCATCTTGCTGCTCACCCCGGTGTTGATGCCGGTGGTCAAGGCCGCAGGCATTGACCCGGTTTATTTTGGCGTGCTGTTCATCATCAACAACGCGATTGGCCTGATCACGCCGCCTGTGGGCACGGTGCTCAATGCGGTAGCGGGTGTGGGCAAAATCAGCATGGATGAAGTCACCCGGGGTGTCATTCCGTTCATGATCGCTCAGTTCGCCATCATGTTTGCGATGGTTGCTTTCCCCGCTTTGGTGATGGTGCCTGCGCGCTGGTTCTATTGATTTCTGGTTTGGTTGTCTGACCGGGTACGCCTGACAACCAGTCCCTTGATGCAAAGCGTACGTCCTTCACTTTTATTTTCTGGAGACAACTCATGAAACGTGTGTTCATCAAATCCCTGATTGCCACCGTGGCCTTGGCCGCAGTCGGCGTGGCATCGGCCCAAGACAAAGTCATCAAGTTTGCCAACCAAAACACGGTGGGTCATCCCATCGTGCTGGGCATGGAAAAATTCAAAGAGATCGTCGAGAAGAACTCCGGCGGCAAGATCAAAGTCAATGTGTTCCCTGGCGGCGCTTTGGGCAGCGACCAGGCCAACGTGTCGGCCATCCAAGGCGGTACCTTGGAAATGGCGGCCATGAACTCAGGCATCTTTGCCGCGCAGGTCAAAGAATTCGCCATTTTTGACTTCCCTTTCATGTTCGGCTCCGGCAAAGAAGCGGATGCGGCTGTGGACGGTCCATTCGGCAAGAAGCTGCACGCCAAGTTGGAAGACAAAGGCATCATCGGCTTGGGCTACTACGAGCTGGGTTTTCGCAACATCACCAACAGCAAGCGCGCCATCAACAAGGTGGAAGACTTGGAAGGCCTGAAGTTGCGCGTGATCCCCAACCCGATCAACGTCGACTGGGTCAAGGCCTTGGGTGCCAACCCCACGCCGCTGCCATTTCCTGAGCTTTACGCTGCGCTGGAACAAAAAGCCGTGGACGGCCAAGAAAACCCTGTGGCCACGATCAATGGCGCCAAGTTGTACGAGGTGCAAAAGCACCTGGCTTTGACCGGCCACCAGTACAACCCGCAGTCGGTCATCATCAGCAAGAAGTTCTGGGAAAAGCTGTCGCCTGCTGAGCAGAAAATCGTCGCCGATGCGGCGACCGAATCTGCCAAATTCCAGCGTGAAAAAGCCCGTGCCCTGGAATCCAGCATCATGGACAACTTGAAGAAAAACGGCATGCAAGTGACGCAGTTGCCCGAAGCCGAAATGGCCAAGTTGCGCGACAAGATGCGCCCAGTGACCGCCAAGTATGGCGTGACCGTGGGTCAAGATCTGGTCAAGGAGCTGCAAGCTGAGATCGACAAAGTTCGCACAGCGGCTGCGGCACCCGCCAAAAAGTCGGGCAAGTAATTTCCCGTTCAATGGCTTCGCAGCGTGTGCGGCGAAGCCCTTGTTTGTTTTTCTAAAGGATGAATCATGAAAATCTTGATGCTGCACGGCGTGAACCACAATATGTTTGGCAAACGCGACCCCAAGCAATACGGCACCATCACCCTCGATGAGATCAACGCCAACTTGCAAGCGCTGGGCCAAGAACTTGGCGCCGAAGTTGAGTGCTACCAAACCAACCATGAAGGCGCGATGTGCGAGCGCATTCACCAAGGCTATTTCGACAAGGTCGATGCCGTGCTGATCAACGCCGGGGCCTGGACGCATTACAGCTACGCGATTCGCGATGCGCTGGCCGTGCTGACCTGCCCGATCGTCGAGCTGCACATGTCCAACATCCATGCGCGCGAAGAGTTCCGTCACAAATCGGTGTTCGCTGAGATCGCCCGAGGCCAGATTTGCGGCTTTGGTGCTGACAGCTATTTGCTGGCATTGCGTGCCGGTGTTTCTGCGGCACAAGCCGCTTAAAGCCGCTGTTTTCCCCAGCCGTTTCAAGCTACGGCATCACCTGAGTTTTTAAGTTTTTCATGATCAACGGCAACACAGAACTGATCGCCCACATCGGCTACCCGACGCACTCCTTCAAGTCGCCCATGATTTACAACCCGTATTTTGCTGAGGCGGGGATCAATGCGGTGGTCGTGCCCATGGGCTGTCAGGTTGAACATTACCCCGCGTTTTTGAAGTCGGTCTTCAACTTGAGCAACATCCGTGGCGCCTTGATCACCATGCCGCACAAGGTCACCACCGCGGGCTTGCTGGATGAAGTGACTGCCACCGTGCGCGTGGCCGGGGCGTGCAATGCGGTCAAGCGCTTGGCTGATGGCCGCTTGGTGGGTGATATGTTTGATGGCACCGGTTTTGTGCGCGGCTTGCAGCGCAAGGGTTTGGAGCTGACCGGTAAACGTGTCTTGGTGGTCGGCAGTGGTGGCGTGGGCTGCGCGATTGCCGCTTCGCTGGCCGGTGCTGGTATTGCCGCGATCAGCCTGTTCGATGTGAACACCGCCTCGGCCCAAGCGCTGGCGAAGCGCTTGAAAGACAACTACCCGCAGATCGAGGTGCGCAGTGGCTCCAACGACCCGGCTCATCATGATCTGGTGGTCAACGCCACGCCCATGGGCATGAACGAGGGCGACCCTTTGCCCATGGACATCAGCCGCATTGCCCCTGACGCCTTTGTGGGTGAGGTGGTGATGAAGACCGAGATGACCGCTTTTTTGCAAGCTGCGCAAAACCGCGGTTGCCGCGTGCAGGTGGGCTCAGACATGCTGTTTGAGCAAATCCCGGCGTACTTGGAATACTTTGGCCTGCCCAGCACCACGCCCGACGTGCTGCGCCGAGTTGCCCAATTGAGTTATTAAACGGCCTTGACCGGACAGGAGTTCTCTATGACCTTGCACCCCACCCACCGCGAAGCGGTTCCGGAAATGCCCAACCGTTTGGGCATTGCCGGCATCGAATTCATCGAGTACGCCACCAGCCGCCCACAGGCCCTGGGCCAGGTGCTGGAGGCCATGGGTTTTCGGCCTGTGGCGCGGCACCGCTCGCGCGAAATCACGCTGTACCGGCAAGGCGCGATGAACCTGGTGGTCAACGCCAACCCTGACGACGCGCGCGTCAGCGCCACGGTGGACGGTCAGCCCGTGATCTCGGCTGTGTCGTTTCGCGTGCGTGATGCGCTCAAGGCCCACACCCGCTGCATTGAGCTGGGCGCCTGGTCGGTGGCCAGCCAGGCCCAGGCCATGGAGCTGCACATCCCGGCCATCCACGGCCCGGGCGGCAGCCGCTTTTACTTTGTTGACCGTTGGGACGAGTTTTCGATTTACGACATTGACTTCAAACCCATTCCCACCGTCGACCCGCATCCACCGGCGCTGGACGACATGAGTTACTTTGGCGTGGTGCAGTACATCGGTGCGGCGCGCAGCGCCGACTGGCTGGCCTACTACGAACACATGTTCGACTTTGCGCCCATTGCCGACGAAGAGCGCTTCGGCATCTTGCCTAAAGGCAAGTTGATGAAAAGCCCTTGCGGTCAATTCTTGTGGCAACTGATCGAGCCCGATCCCTGGATGGACGACGCCGACGCAAGCCCTGAATGCCTGCAACGTGTGGGCTTTGGCGTGTCTGACGTGGCTAACGCTGTGGCCACCTTGCGGGCGCGCGGCGTGGAGTTTGTCGAGTCCACTGCCTTGCACCCCGAAGACCGTGGCGCGCTCACCCGCAGCGTGCTGGGCTCGGTGTCGTTCGAGCTGGTGTTCAAAGCCGCAGCCCCTTCACCCGTTTAAATGAGCTGCGCATGAACCCCCAACTGATTGCCGGTTACGGCATGGACACCATCACCATGGCCGGCTCTTTGGAAGCCAAGCTGGCGGCCATGAAGGGCGCCGGTTTTTCGCAAGTCATGCTGATGGCGCGCGATTTGGTCACGCACCCCGGCGGTGTGGCGGGGGCCGTGGCGGCGGTCAAAGCCAGCGGCCTGCGGCCCACGGGCTTTCAGGTGCTGCGCGATTTTGAAGGCCTGTCAGGCCATTTGCACGACTACAAAATCGACATCGCCAAGTCCATGCTGGAGATGTGCGCAGCCACCGGCAGCAAGGTGCTGCTGGTGTGCTCGTCCACCTCGCGCCATGCGACTGACGACTTGGACGCGCTGGCCGCCGACTTGAAAAAGCTGGCCATGCTGGCGATTCCACTGGGCATCCAAATCGCCTACGAAGGTTTGTCTTGGGGCCGCACGGTGAACGAGTTCACCACCAGCTGGGACGTGGTGTGCCGCGCCGACTGCCCGAACCTGGGCATCGGCTTGGACTCTTTCCATATCTTTGCCGCCAAGACTTCTTTGGACGCGATCGAAGAACTCGACCCGGACAAGATCTTCTTGGTGCAGTTGTCCGACTTCATGTGGCAGGAGACCGCCACGTTTGAAGAGCGTATGAGCACGGCCCGCACCTTCCGCGTGTTTCCGGGTGAGGGCGTGCACAGCGAGCAGTTGGCCGACTTGGTGCTGCGCCTGGACCGCATTGGCTACCGGGGCGACTACAGCTTTGAAGTCTTCAACGAAGACTATCAACAACTGCCGCTGGAAACCGTGGCCGAGCGCGCGCGCAAAAGCGCCACCTGGCTGCACCAGGATGTGCTGCACAAGTCCGCGCCGCTACCGGCCTGGACACGGACCCTAAAATAACCCCATGAAACAACGACAACTCGGCCCCTTCACCGTCTCCGCCATCGGCCTTGGCTGCATGAACCTGAGCCACGCCTATGGCGCCCCGGTCTCGGCCGAGCAGGGTGAGAAAGTGCTGCTCGCCGCGCTGGACGCCGGTGTGACGATGTTTGACACCGCCGCCCTGTATGGCTTTGGCGCCAACGAAACCCTGGTCGGCGAGGTGCTGAAGACACACCGCAGTCAATTCACCCTGGCCAGCAAATGCGGCATGCAAGGCGTGGACTTGAATGGCGATGGCAAACCCGTGCGCGTGATCGACGGTCGCCCCGCGACGATCAAACAAACCTGTGAAGACGCGCTGCGCCGTTTGCAAACCGACGTGATCGATTTGTATTACTTGCACCGCTGGGACAAGCAAGTGCCGATCGAAGAGAGCGTGGGCGCCATGGCCGATCTGCTGCGCCAAGGCAAGATCCGCAGCATCGGCCTGTCCGAGGTCTCGGCCACCACCTTGCGCAAAGCCCATGCCGAGCACCCGATTGCGGCGGTGCAAACCGAATACTCGCTGTGGACGCGCAACCCCGAAATCGCGGTGCTCAAAGCCTGTCAAGAGCTGGGCGCGGCCTTTGTCGCCTTCAGCCCGGTGGCGCGCGGCTTTTTGTGCGGCTCGCCGATTGATGCTGCGCAGCTGGACGCCAAAGACATTCGCCGCAGCATGCCGCGCTTTGCCGCCGAGCACGCGGCGCGCAACCACAAACTGTTGGCACCTTACCAAGCCCTGGCCGATCAGGTCGGTTGCACCCCGGCACAACTGGCTCTGGCCTGGCTGCTGCACAAAGCGCCGCACATCATCCCGATCCCGGGCACCACCAGCGTGGCGCATTTGCGCGACGATCTGGCGGCCGACCAAATCAGCCTGAGCCCCGAGACCCTGGCCGCGTTGGAAGACCTGATCAACGAGCGCACAGTCAGCGGCAACCGCTACAACGCGCAGGCCAACAGCGAAGTGGATACCGAAGTTTTTGCCTGAGTTCCTGGCCAATCAAGGGAAAGGCCTCTGTGCGAGGCGCTTGACTTTGTGTTTAATGGGGCGGTTTTGATTCGCCACTTTGAACCCGGAGTCTCCATGTACAAACTGAATGTGAACGGCAAAGTCCATGCCGTGGATGCCGAAGCCGAGATGCCCCTGTTGTGGGTCTTGCGCGAGGTGCTCGGTATGACCGGCACCAAATACGGTTGCGGTATTGCCCAGTGCGGCGCCTGCACCGTGCACCTGAACGGTGCCGCCGTGCGCTCTTGCTCCGTCCCGGGCTCGGCCGTGGCGGGTCAAAAAATCACCACCATCGAGGGCTTGTCGGCCAACAGCTCGCACCCGATTCAAAAAGCCTGGGCCGACGTGGATGTGCCGCAATGCGGCTACTGCCAGTCGGGTCAGATCATGGCCGCTTCGGCCTTGCTCAAACGCAAACCCAAGCCGACCGACAAAGACATTGACGAGGCCATGTCGAATATTTGCCGCTGCGGCACCTACCAGCGCATTCGCATCGCCATCCATGTGGCGGCCGGCACGCAGGTGGCTGACGCCGGCGATGTGAGCGCCTTGGTTCAACACATCACAGCTTAAGGAGACACCCATGAACAACAGTACAACAATGGACTTGTCTTTGCAGGCCTTGTCGCGCCGCAGTTTCATTGTCGGCACCTCGGCGCTGGCCGGTGGCGGCTTGGCGCTGGGCATCAACATGCTCACGCCCACCACGGCCGAGGCCCAAACCGTGGCCGCAGGCGACGCCGAAGTGGGCGTTTGGGTCGTCATCCAACCCGACGACACCTGCGTGATCCGCATCGTCCGCTCCGAGATGGGGCAGGGCACGCGCACCGGCTTGGCCCAGTTGGTGGCCGAAGAGCTGGAATGCGACTGGAACAAGGTCACCACTGAATCGCCCACGGCCGGCCAGAACCTGAAGCGCAAGCGCGCCTGGGGCGATATGAGTACGGGCGGCAGTCGCGGCATTCGCGGCTCGCACGACTATGTGCGACGCGGTGGCGCAGTCGCACGCACCATGCTCATGCAGGCGGCGGCCAACGAGTGGCAGGTGCCGGTGGCCGAATTGTCGGTGTCGTACAGCATCATCACCCACACCACATCGGGTCGCAAAACCAGTTACGGCAAAGTGGCCGCAGCGGCGGCCAAGCTGCCCGTGCCGGACGCGAAAAGCATTGTGCTCAAAGACCCCCGGACCTGGAAGGTGGCGGGCAAACCGCTCAAGCGCTTGGACACGGCCCCCAAGCTCAACGGCTCCAAGGTCTATGGCGTGGATGTAAAGCTGGACGGCATGTTGTGCGCCGCCCTCATGGACTGCCCGGTGTTTGGCGGCAAGATGGTGAGCTTTGACGACAGCAAGGTCAAAGGCCTGCGCGGCGTGAAACGCGTGGTGCGTGTGGACGCGTCCACCGTCGCCGTGGTGGCCGACACCTGGTGGCGTGCCAAAAACGCGCTGTCGCAATTGCCCATCGTCTGGGACGAAGGCCCCCATGCCAAAGCCAGCAGCGCCACCATTGCGGCGCACCTGAAAGAAGGATTGACTGCCCCCGGTGACTACGCCGGACGCAAAGAAGGGGATGCACTCAAAGCGATTACGGGTTCCGCCAAAAAAGTCGAGGCGCTGTACAGCACGCCGTTTCTGGCGCACTCGCCCTTGGAGCCCAACAACTGCACCGCCTTGATCACGGCTGACAAAGCCGAGGTCTGGGTGCCGAGCCAAAACGCCGAAGCTTCTTTGGCGGTGTTGTCCGAGTCGTCGGGCTTGCCGCTGGAAAAGTGCGAGGTCTACATCACCGACCTGGGCGGCGCCTTTGGCCGGCGCGGTGGCCAGCAAGACTATGTGGCGCAAGCGGTGGCGATTGCCAAGCAGTTTCCGGGCACGCCCGTCAAGCTGATCTGGAGCCGCGAAGAAGACCAGACGCACGACTTTTACCGTCCCCTGTCGCAGTGCCAAATGGCCGCCGGTTTGGACGAGAAGGGCCAGCTCACCGGTTTGCACATTCGGGTCTCGGGCCAGTCGATCAACGCCTGGGTGAATCCTTCGGCCATCAAAGATGGCAAAGACGAGCGGCAGTTGCAGGGCTTTTGGAAAGAGCCGGGCGACGCCCAAATGGGCTACACGATTCCAAACCTGTTGACCGAATACGCGATTCGCAACTCGCATGTGCCGGTCGGGCCTTGGCGCGGGGTCAACACCAACCAAAACGCGATCTACCTCGAATGCTTTATGGAAGAGGTGGCGCGTGCGGCCGGCAAGGACTCATTGGAGTTCAGACGCGCTTTGATGCAAAACCACCCCAAACACTTGGAGGTCTTGAACACGGCTGCCGAGAAAGGCCAATGGGGCAAACCGTTGCCCCCTGGTCGGCACCGTGGCATGGCGCATTTCATGGGTTACGCGGGCTACTCTGCAGCGGTGGCCGAGGTGTCGGTGGGCAAGAACAAAGAACTCAAAGTGCATCGCATGGTCTTGGTGACCAACTGCGGTCATGCGGTCAACCCGGGGCAAATTGCCGCGCAAATCGAGGGCTCGGTGGCCTTTGGGCTGAGTGCCGTGTTCTATGGCGAATGCACGGTGGAGAACGGCCGGATTGCGCAAAAGAACTTTGACACCTACCA
>CAIWWN010000026.1 GCA_903916355.1 uncultured Burkholderiales bacterium
GGACCGACCTGCACTTTGACATGCACCGCAGGCACGGCCTCTTTCAGGTCGGGCAGCAACCACACACTGACGGTGACGGCGAACAGGCTGAGTACCGTCCAGGCCGGAAAGTGCTTCATGCCAAAGCCTTCAAACCAGGCCCCGGCCACAAACACCGTGACCAAAAAACCCAGCGAACCAAACAAGCGCACACGGCCATAACGTTTGGCGTCAAAGGCGCCGCCCTGGCTCACCAAGTGCGCCATGGCGGCCTCGCTCATGGGCATCATCGAGCTGGTGTGAGTGAACATGACCAGCATCACCACACCCAGCCACACGGGGGTGAGATCGAAAAACAAAAAACAAGCCGACAAGGTGGCCGCTGTGGCGCCGTAGCGCAAGAGCTTGACGCGTTCACCCGTGTGGTCGCTCAGCCAGCCCCAGCCGTAAGGTGCGAACAAGCGGGTGGCCGCCTGCACCGAGGTGAGTACGCTGATGGCCAACAGGCCAAAGCCCAGTTCTTTGAGCCACAGCGGCAGGTAAGGGTTGAAAAAACCGATGTGCGCAAAGTAACTGGCCGAAACCGCCGCAAACGGCAGCAACTGTTTGCGGCTGGCCTTGGTGCTCGCGGTCATTCCCGCCCTGCGGGAATCGCCGGATGGGCGTGCTGCACGTCACCGCATTGGGCGCGGTGCTGCAAAGCGTGGTCGATCAACACCAGCGCCAACATGGCCTCAGCGATCGGTGTGGCGCGAATGCCCACGCAAGGATCGTGACGGCCCTTGGTGATGACTTCTGCGGCCTGACCTTCAGTGTCCAGGGTCTGGCGCGGAATCAAGATCGAGCTGGTGGGTTTGACGGCGATCGATACTTCGATGTTTTGACCGGTGCTGATGCCGCCCAAAACGCCGCCAGCGTTATTGCCTTCAAAGCCTTGCAGGGTGAGCGAGTCGCCGGCGGTGCTGCCCTTTTGCGTGACGCAGCCAAAGCCCGCGCCAATCTCCACGCCCTTGACGGCGTTGATGCCCATCATGGCGTAAGCGATATCGGCGTCCAGCTTGTCAAACAGCGGCTGACCCCAGCCCACCGGCACGCCCTGCGCCACCACGCGCAGGCGCGCGCCGCAAGAATCACCCGATTTGCGCAGCGCGTTCATATAGTCTTCCAGCGCACGCACATCGGCCACGGGGGCAAAAAACGGATTGTTGGGGACATGGTCCCACGACTCAAAACCAATCGGCACATCGCCAATTTGCGTCATGCAACCGTGCAAGGTGGTGCCGTGGTGCTCTTTGAGCCACTTCTTGGCCACCGCGCCGGCCGCCACCATGGGGGCGGTGAGGCGCGCCGAGGAGCGGCCGCCGCCGCGCGGATCACGCACGCCGTACTTGCGCCAGTAGGTGTAGTCGGCGTGACCGGGGCGGAAGGTCTGCAAAATATTGCCGTAGTCCTTGCTGCGCTGGTCGGTGTTTTGAATCAGCAGGCAGATCGGCGTGCCGGTGGTCAGACCCTCGTACACGCCGGAGATGATTTGCACCGCATCGGGCTCATTGCGCTGGGTCACGAACTTGGAGGTGCCGGGTCGGCGACGGTCCAGGTCGGGCTGGATGTCGGCCTCCGACAAACGCATGCCCGGCGGACAGCCGTCAATCACGCAGCCAATGGCTGGGCCGTGGGATTCACCAAAGTTGGTGACTGAAAAAAGGGTGCCAAGGGTATTGCCGCTCATAGAGGCTGATTATCCCAGACTCATGCCAGAACGCGGGTGCAGCCTGACCATCAAGGCGTCAGGGCATGAAAAACCACATACTCAAACTCGACCCGCGCTGGGAAACGCCAGCCCTTGCGATAGATCTTGTAAGTGATCGGCTCGACCGGCAAGCCGCGAGATTGCAACCAAGACTGGGCCTGCTGTTCGCATGCGGTGGTGGCTTTGCGCTCGACCTGGACGGGACCGAGACTGCAAAAAATCAGTCCTGGCTGCTCAGTCAAGTCGCCTGTGTCATACAGGGTCGCGGGCTCGGAACCTGGCAATCCGGGAATGACCACCAGCGACGAGCGACCGTAAAAAGACAAGATGGCGTTCTCTGCCCAGTCACCGCCCACCCATTTCAAGGGGGTGGCAGGATGGCGCTTTTGCCAATCGGCAAGCATGGCCTGGGATACGCTCAAACTGGGCTGGTAGTAATTGACGTCCGACTTTTGTGCATTGCGCCAACCCCACAATGCTGCCAAAAGCAACAGGGCCATCAACACCGGATACACAAAGCGATCGAGTCGCGACCAAGGTGCTTCAATTTGATGCACGCGGGCCTGCACTTTGTAGTTGCGCAACCACAGCAGCGGAAATGCGTAGCCAATGGGGATGGCCCAGGCCGTGGACAAGTTGACAAACGTGCTCAGCCCAAAAACCAAGCTAACGGCCCAAGGCACAAAGGCCAGCCAGAACAAGGTATCGTTTCTGCCTTGGGGTTGCCAAGTCTGGCCAGCCCAGCGACGCAGCACCCGCCAGCGGCTCGAATCAGGCTGGGCGCGGCTCAAAGCAAGTCCACCCACCCCGACCACCACCAGCCAAGCGGGCAACCAATACAAAATGGGCGCCAAACCAAAGGTCACGAATCCTTTGTAGTAAATGTGACCATTGCCTTGTTCTTCCACATACTTGAAGGTCACCCCGTCATGCGCCAGCACCCAATGGGCATGGGGCCACAACAGCGCCAGCAACAAGGCCAACGACAGGTAGGGCCAAGGCGTGCGCATCCAACGCCGCCCTTGGGGGTGCAGCAGGCAAACCACCCACAATCCCATTAAAAAAACACCGCTGTAGTATTTACTCAGCATGCAAGCGGCGCCCAGTGCGCCCAGGACCACGGCATCCGCAAGCTGCCGCCAACCGCGGCCTTGCCAAGAGCGGAGCAGCCAATACGCGGTCCACGGCCAAAGCGAAAGCAATTGGCTGTTGGCATTGAATTTGGCGGCCAAGGTCGTGTAGGGCAGGCTCCACAACAGCAAAATAACGGCAGGTTTGCCCAACTCATCCAGGTCCAGCGCCTGCGCCAATTTGAAAACGCCCCACAAGGCGACCGCCACATTCAAATAAGCAAACAGCTTGTAATAAGTGGCCTGGTGCGGCACCCACGCAAACCACAACCCCACCATCCAAGAGAAAAAAGGCGGATGCTTGTGTGTGCCCCAAGTGGCCAACTGCGACCAAGCGTAGTTTTCCAGCATGTCATGGCGACCGTCCAGCGCGGGATAGGTGACCAATTGAATCAGGGTCCAGGCCAGGCAGGACAAGACCACCAAGGTAGGCGTGCTCATCAGCCCCCTCCGGCCCCATTCATACAGGGCACGGAAGATCAAAGCCGGTTCGCGAAAAGGGACGTGAAACATGACGGAGGTAAAAAAGCTGGAGCCATTCTATGCGGCATGCTGCGCACTGTCAGATTCATGGAGAAAATCAGCGCTGTTGAAAATTCCATTTCAAATCAGTAGTGTCCCAACGTTTTCACATCAGGGCTTCGTAAGTTAATGATTTACCTTGGTTTTTTGGCATCTAAGTCTGGTCTCGATTTGAACTTCGATTCCATGACTTATGGTCTTTTGCGTTCGCACGCAAAGGACCGCAATGAACCAAGGCAAGCTTGTTTTCTCTCAACTCATGGCGTTTCTGCCCCTGAGCACTTTCCGTCGATGCGTGGCCACTCACCGCGGCGATCACAAAGTTCAAGACTTCACCTGCATGGACCAGTTCTTGACCATGGCCTTTGCTCAGTTGACCTACCGCGAGTCTTTGCGCGACATCGAGGTCAATTTGCGTGCCCAAGCCAAGCGGCTGTATCACATGGGGTTGCGCTGCAAAACCGTTTCTCGCAACACCTTGTCCAACGCCAATGCAACCCGGCCTTGGCAAATCTACGCCGACTTCGCGCAACACCCACCGATCCGATTGAGTTGGTGGAAATCGAATCCGTGTTTTCTAAGGCCACGCAGGTCATTGCCTGGCGGGACCTGCAAAACGACGATGCCTGGCGTCAGGGATGGGTTTGAGCTGGGGTTGGATAACTTGGCCAATTGCAGCAGTTTAAACAAGTGTCGGTTAACCCGACACTTCATGAAAAGGGGCCGATCACGAACTGCCCTGCTTCATCTTCATTTCACTCTGATTTGCGATTCCTGAACACCAGCCCATCAAATAAGACCTGCAACCACCGGCAAGTCTGGGCCGTGATCGTGTCGTATGCGGCGGAAATTTTCACAGCGCACATAGCTGGCAAGGAATTTAACGGTAAATCTCTCGCCTGTTGCCTACTCGCAAAACCAAGATGATCATTTTTTGGTCTTGAATGTTGGCAATGATTCTAAATTCTCCGACCCTGTATTTCCAGAATTCACCCAGCTTGGAGCCTTTAAGGGCCTGACCCACACTGCGTGGGTTTTTGAGGCTGATGACCCGTTGCGTTAAAAAATCCAGCAACCTTCTGGCAACTTGTCGGTCAAGCTTGGCAAGTTCTTTTTTGGCAGCTTCATCAAACTCAATGGCCCAAACCAAGTTCAGCCTCCACTTCGGCTAGGCTGAAGGTTTTGCTTTTACCGGAGAGCACCTTGCCTAGGCGTTTTTCA
>CAIWWN010000027.1 GCA_903916355.1 uncultured Burkholderiales bacterium
CTCGGCAAAATAGCGCTCGCCCCAGCGCCAGTCAATGCCTAAGTCTTTCACCAAAAAGCTGGCCACCACCATGCGCAGCCGGTTGTGCATATAGCCGGTTTGGTTGATCTGCGCCATGGCCGCGTCCACCAGCGGGTAGCCGGTGCGGCCTTGGCACCAGGCGTCAAACAATTTGTGCGCATGCGGCCCGTGTTCCCACTTGATGGCGTCGTAATCGGGTTTGAAGCTTTTCGTCATGGCGTGCGCAAAGTTGGCCATGATCTGGGCGTAAAAGTCGCGCCAAATCAGCTCCGACAACCAAATGCTGGCGCCGTGGTTGCCCGCTTGCGTCAGTGCCAGGGCCTCGCGTGCCAATTGCCGGATCGACACCGTGCCAAAGCGCAGGTGCACGCTCAAATAGCTCGGCCCTTTGACGGCGGGGAAGTTGCGCGCATGGTCGTAATGGTCGATGCGCGGCCAAAAATCGGCCAGCAGGGCCGGCACTGCCGCGCTTCCGGGGTGGATGTGCAAGGCTTGCAGGTTTGTGGTTTCAAAGTCTAAATCAGCCAGGGTGGGCACGGGCTGGCGGTCGGCTTCGGGCCTCGGGGCCAGGGCGCTGGCGTACTGCGCGACCGGGTAGGCCTTGAGGTAATAAGCGTCGACCTTCTTCATCCAGGCATTTTTGTAGGGGGTGAACACGGTGTAGGGGCGGCCCATTTGGGTCATCACTTCCTGGCGTTCAAAAATCACATGGTCTTTGTGGGTGTGCAAGGCAATGCCATGGTCGGCCAAGGCGCCGCGCACCTGGGCGTCGCGGGCCTGCGCCTGGGGCTCGTCGTCATGGTTGGCAAATACCGCTTGCACGCCCAGCTTGTGTGCCAGCTTGGCCATTTCATCTTTGGCCTTGCCGTGGCGCACGATCAAGCCGGCGGCCTCGTGACCGGCCAGCTGGCGCAGTTGCGCGTCCAAGTCGACCAGAGATTCGCGAATGAATTCCACCCGCCGGTCGGCCCGGGGCAGGGGGTCCAAGATGTCGGTGTCAAACACGAAGACTGCATGCACTTTGCTGCAGTTTTTCAGCGCGTGAAACAGCGCGGCGTTGTCTGCGGCACGCAGGTCGCGCCGAAACCAGACCAGTCCAGAAGAAAAAGCTTTGTTCATTGATGGGGTGTCTCTTGTTCGTAACCCGAGTCGGAAGGCACTTCGCCCTTAAAATGACAGTATGTCGCCTGATTCTCCCTCTATCAACCTGACGCATCATTTTTTGATCGCCATGCCCGGTTTGGAGGATGAAACTTTCTCCAAGAGCGTGGTCTACATGTGTGAGCACAACGCCAAGGGGGCGATGGGGTTGATCATCAACAAACCTGGCAGCATCAGCCTGCGCCTGTTGTTTGACAAGGTCGAGTTGCCACTGCGCCGCGACGACCTGATGCAATCCCAGGTGCTGCACGGCGGGCCTGTGCAAACCGAGCGCGGTTTTGTGCTGCACGACCCCATGGTGCTCGACAACAAAGACAAAGACGAAGCGATCTACGCCTCTACCCTGAGCGTGCCCGGCGGTTTGGCCATGACCACCTCGCGCGATGTGCTCGAAGCCCTGTCCAACGGCTCTGGACCCCGGCGGGTGCTGGTGACGCTGGGCTATGCCTCTTGGGGTGAAGGCCAGCTCGAATCTGAAATTGGCGAAAACAGCTGGCTCACGGTCGAGGCCGACCCGAACATCATTTTTGAAACACCTTTGGAACAGCGCTATGAACGCGCTTTGAGCTTGCTCGGCTTGCAGCCCTGGATGCTCTCGCCCGATGCGGGGCACGCATGAGCACCAGCGTGAGTGCCAGCGCTTTGAGCCTCGAACCGGTGTTGGACCGCCATCAGACTTTTTTGGCTTTGGACTATGGGCTCAAGCGCACCGGTGTGGCGGTGGGTAACCGCATGCTGCGCAGCGCCACGCCCCAGGGCACGATTGCCGCCGAGGGCGATGCCCGCTTTGTGCAGGTGCAAAAACGCATTGCCGAGTGGCAGCCCGACGCGCTGGTGGTGGGTGTGCCTTTTCACCCCGATGGCGCGGCCCATGAAAACACCTTGCGTGCGAAAAAATTTGCACGCCAATTGCGTGGCCGATTCGGCTTGTCGGTGTATGAAGTGGACGAACGTTACAGCACCACTGAGGCCTTGCAGGCCGGTGCACGTGACGCCGATGCGGCTGCGGCCTGCATTATTTTGGAACAGTTTTTGAGGAGTCTGCCTTGAGTGCTTTGGCTTTGAACGCGGAAGCGCTGTACAGCGAATTGCTGCGCGGCGTGCAACAGATGGTCGGCCCCCAAACCCGTTTGGTGGGCATCACGTCAGGCGGGGCCTGGTTGGCCGAACGCTTGCAAAAAGACCTGGGCCTGCCAGGGTCACACGGCACCATCACCTCGGCGATGCACCGCGATGATTTCGCGCAACGCGGCCTCTCGTCCGGTGGGCAAACCAGTTTGCCCTTTGAGATCAAGGACGCCGATGTGGTCGTGCTCGACGACGTGCTCTACACCGGTCGCACGATTCGCGCGGTGATCAACGAGCTGTTCGACTACGGCCGCCCGGCCAGCGTCAAACTGGCGGTGTTGGTCGATCGTGGTGGGCGTCAACTGCCGATTCAGGCTGACTTTGCCGCCGCCCGTGTGGTCTTGCTGGCCACCCAGTCGCTGGCGCTGGCGCGCGATGCGGCGGGTCTGTTCAGTTTTGACGTGGAGAACAAAGCCTGATTCAGGCGAGGACAACATGCTCTACAAACGCAACAACCCCCAGATCAACAAAAACGGTGAACTGATTCACCTCTTGTCCACCGAAGGCTTGTCCAAAGACATCCTCACCCACATCTTGGACACGGCGGCCAACTTTGCCAGCGTGAACGATCGCGAAGTGAAAAAAGTGCCGCTGCTACGCGGCAAGAGCGTGTTCAACCTGTTTTTTGAAAACAGCACCCGCACCCGCACCACGTTTGACATCGCTGCCACTCGACTCTCGGCGGATGTGTACACGCTCGACATTGCCCGCTCTTCGGCCAGCAAGGGCGAGTCGCTGCTCGACACCATTGCCAACCTCTCAGCCATGGCGGCCGATATTTTTGTGGTGCGCCACAGCGAGTCGGGCGCGCCGTATTTGATCGCGCAGCATGTGGCGCCACATGTGCACGTGGTCAACGCCGGTGACGGCCGCCATGCCCACCCGACACAGGGCTTGCTGGACATGTTCACCATCCGGCACTACAAAAAGGATTTCTCCAACCTCACCGTGGCCATCGTGGGCGACGTGCTGCACTCGCGTGTGGCGCGCTCTGACATCCACGCGCTGACCACGCTGGGCTGCGCCGAAGTGCGTGTGGTCGGCCCCAAAACCCTGGTGCCGGCCGACATGGCGCAAATGGGCGTGCGCGTCTTCAACAACCTGGCCGAAGGCATCAAGGGCTGCGACGTGGTCATCATGCTGCGCTTGCAAAACGAGCGCATGAGCGGCGCGCTGCTGCCTTCCAGCCAAGAATACTTTGAAAGCTTTGGCCTCACGCCCGAGAAGCTGCAACTGGCCAAGCCCGACGCCATCGTCATGCACCCCGGCCCGATCAACCGCGGCGTGGAGATCGACTCCGCCGTGGTGGACGGTGCGCAAAGCGTGATCTTGCCGCAGGTGACCTTTGGCATCGCGGTGCGCATGGCGGTGATGAGCATCGTCGCCGGTAACGAGGCCTGATGGAGAGAACTATGAGCCCCCACATTCGTCACTTCGTGTACTCATTGCCCCCCGAGGGGGCCCTGCTCTCCTTGGGGCGGCCCGGCGGAGAGCAACCATGAAAATCCTGATTCAAAACGGCCGCGTCATCGACCCCGCCAGCGGCTTGGACCAAACTGCCGATGTGGCGATTGCCGCAGGCCGCATCGTGGCCATCGGCCAAGCGCCGGCGGGTTTTAGTCCCAGTCGCGTGATCAATGCGCAAGGCCACATCGTGGCGCCGGGTCTGGTCGATCTGGCTGCGCGCTTGCGTGAGCCCGGCCAAGAACATGCGGGCATGCTGGAGTCTGAATTGGCCGCCGCCGTGGCCGGCGGCGTCACCAGCTTGGTGTGCCCCCCTGACACCGAGCCGGTGCTCGATGAGCCTGGTCTGGTTGAGATGCTGCGCTACCGCGCCGAGAAATTGCACCTGGCCCGCGTGCTGCCTTTGGGCGCACTCACGGTGGGCCTCAAAGGCGATGTGCTGACCGAAATGGGCCAGCTTACCGCCGCTGGTTGCGTGGGTTTCAGCCAGGCTGAAGTGGCACTGGCCAATACCCAGGTGGTGCAGCGCGCTTTGCAATATGCCAGCTCGTTCGACTACACCGTGTGGTTGCGGCCGCAAGAGTTTTATCTGGGCAAAGGCGTTGCGGCCAGCGGCGCGCTGGCCACGCGAATGGGCTTGTCGGGCGTGCCGGTGGCGGCCGAGACGATTGCCCTGCACACGATTTTTGAGTTGGTGCGCAGCACCCGCGCTCGCGTGCACCTGTGCCGCATCAGCAGCGCCGCCGGTGTCGAGCTGATTCGCCAAGCCAAGGCCGAAGGCCTGCCGGTCACGGCCGACGTGAGCATCAACTCGCTGCACCTGACCGACACCGACATGGGCTACTTTGACAGCCGCGCGCGTTTGACGCCCGTGCTGCGCCAGCAGCGCGATCGCGACGCGCTGCGTGCGGGCTTGGCTGACGGCACCCTCGACGCGCTTGTCTCGGACCACACCCCGGTCGACGCCGACGCCAAAGCCTTGCCGTTTGCCGAGGCCGAGCCTGGCGCCACCGGCATGGAATTGCTGTGGAGTCTGGCCCTTAAATGGGGCCAAGATTCGGGCTTGGATGTGGCCACTGTGTTGTCGCGCATTACCCAACACCCTGCGCGGGTGCTGGGTGCGGCCTTGGGCACCTTGCAAGGCTCGGTGGGCCAGCTGGCGGTGGGAGGCGTGGCCGATGTCTGCGTTTTGTCCGCTGATGGCCACTGGCCGGTGACCGAATCGTCCTTGCGCAGCCAAGGCAAGAGCACGCCGTTTTCGGGGTACGAATTGCCGGGCCGCGTGCTGGTCACGCTGGTGGCTGGCCATGTGGCTTTTGAGGTGTGAAGACCCTCGTCGCCCTGTACAAACTGCTGCGCGGCCTGGGCCATATGCTCAAGGGCGTGTGGTGGGTGCATGCGCACTTTCCCAAGCTCTCGCCGGAGCAAACCGAAGCCCGGGTACAGGTCTGGTCGCTGCAGCTGCTGGCACTGTGGGGCATTCACCTGAAGGTGGTGGGGCAGCCCGCTGCCGCAGGACCGATGCTGCTGGTGGCCAACCACATTTCATGGCTGGACATCTTGGTCATGCACGCCGCGCGCCACTGCCGTTTTGTCTCCAAGTCCGACATTCAGAGCTGGCCTTTGATCGGCACGCTGGCGGCCGGCTGTGACACCTTGTTCATTGAACGCACCAACCGGCGCGACGCCATGCGGGTGGTGCATGAGATGACCCATGCGCTGCAAAACGGCGATGTGGTAGCGATCTTTCCTGAAGGCACGACCAGCGACGGCTTGAGCTTGCTGCCCTTTCATGCCAATCTGATCCAAGCCGCGATCTCCGCCGACGCGCCGGTGCAGCCCATGGCCATGAAATTTGTCGACCGGCAAAGCGGCCAGATCAGCCTGGCGCCTTGCTACATCGGGGACGACACCTTGCTCAGCTCGGTGTGGCGCACCTTGACGTCCGAGGGCATTGAGGCGGTGGTGAATTTTGGCGAACCGCAAACCGCCCAAGGCCGCGGGCGACGCGCCTGGGCACATGATCTGCGCGAAGAAGTGATGCGTTTAAACGCGACGCATCAATGGGATTGAGAGTGCTATGGCTGTGCACCCACTCCCAGTCTGAGACATGGGCCCACAAGCCGGTACGATCGCCAGTAACATCAGAACACTTGAGGAGTGATGCATGAAACGGTTTTTGTTTTTGATCGCAGGCTTGTTGGCTTGCAGTCTTTCTTGGTCGCAGATCAAGGTGGTCTACCACCTGGTGGACGGTGTGGCGCAATCGACGCGGGCGATCGGCAATATCCGCAACCATTTGGCGGCGGACCCGAGCGCGAAAATTGTGGTGGTGGCGCACGGCCAAGGCATCGACTTTTTGCTCGATGGCGCCAACAACGCAGCAGGCCAACCTTTTTCAGGCAGCGTGAGCGACTTGGCCGCCAAAGGCGTGGAGTTCAGGGTGTGCAACAACACCTTGGTGACGCGCCAGATCTCGGCCGACAAAGTGCTGTTAGAAGCCAAGATCGTGCCCTCGGGCGTGGCCGAGGTGGCGCGCTTGCAAGCCCAAGAAGGCTTTGTGTATTTGCGTCCTTGATGGGCGCTGTGAACCAACGCTCTTCGTCTTTCCTCACATACGCGCTTGCAAAGCCATCCAAATTTTGGGGGCTGTGAAAGGCATGTCCATTTGATCGATGCCATAGGGGCGCAAGGCACTCATGACGGCATTGGCCAGTGCTGGCAATGAACCTGTGCAGCCCGATTCGCCTACCCCTTTGGAGCCGAGCAGGTTGAGCTGGGTTCGCACCTCGTAGGTTTCGTTGCTCAGGTGCGGCACGCAGCCTGCACGCGGCATGGCGTAGTCCATGAAGCTGCCGGTCAGCAATTGGCCTTGGGCGTCGTACACCACTTGCTCACAAAAGGCTTGGCCCCAGCCTTGCACCACGCCGCCGTGCACCTGGCCGCGCACCAGTTGGGGCGAGATCACTTGGCCCAAGTCGTCGACGGCATAGTAGTGAATCAATTCAGTGGTCCCTGTGGCGGGATCAATTTCAACCTCGGCGACATGGCAACCATTGGGAAAGGTTGAACCTGAGGTGGCTTCGCCCATCACACTGAGGGCGCTTTGCGCCGCCTGCGGCAAGGCGTCAATCAGCTGTGCGGTGCTGATGCTGTGCTGCGCTCCCGTCCAAAGTCCTTTGTCAAAATGAACCTCGTCAACGCTCACTCCTATGGCCTGTGCGGCCAGGGGTTGGAGTGACTCAATCATCTTGTGGCACATGGCCACAATGGCACTGCCGGCTCCATACAGGGAGCGTGAACCGCCCGTGCCATTGCCCAGCAGCTTGTGTTTGGCGTTGCCTGCTTCGTAGCGCACCCGGTCAGCCGGCCAGCCCAAGGCGGTTTCGATGATGCTGGCAAACGAGGTCGAGTGCCCTTGTCCTGAGGGGCCAGTTACGCCATACACGTGCAAGCAGCCATCGGCTTGGAACTCACCCAAGGCCTGATCCTTGGGCGCGGTGCCTGCACCAGAGGCTTCCAGAAAGGTGGACAGACCGATGCCGCGGTATTTGCCGCGTGTCAGGGCTTGGGCGCGGCGTTGTTCAAAACCGGCATAGTCCGACATGGCCAAGGCACGGTCCAACAACTTGCCACTCAAACAGGTGTCAATTGTGCTGCCGTTGGCCGTTTTGTAGGGGAATGCCGATTCTTCAATGAAATTTTGGCGGCGCAATGCGATGGGGTCAAAGCCATGCTGGTGCGCGGCAAAGTCAACCAGTCGCTCGATCGCGTAAGCAATGTCCGGGCGACCCGCACCACGGTAGGCGGAGACGGGGGTGGTGTTGGTGTAGACCACTTCAGACTCCATGTACAGGGCCGGCACTTGGTAGACCCCGCCCATGGTGATCGACAGGTTTCGCGTGCCAATGAACGTGCTCATCATGCAGTTGTAGGCGCCCGCGTCCACACAGTCTTTGAAGCGGATGGCCAATATATGGCCTGCAGCATCCAGCGCAATGTCGCCATTCAAAATCAAAGCCCGGCCATGCCAGTCGCTCAAGAAAATTTCACTGCGCGAACCTGTCCATGCCACAGCGCAGCCCAGATGGCGGGCGGCCAGCACCAGCACGCCATGTTCGGTATACGCCCCACCGCGCAAGCCGAAAGAGCCACCGACATCGTTGGCATCGATGCACAAAGACTCAGGCGGCACGCCTGCGGCAATGGCCAAGAAATTGCGCATGCCCAAAACGCCTTGGTGCGGCGTGTGCACGGTGGTCACGCCGGTGGCCGCATCGTGCCTTGCCACCACCGCGCGCGGCTCCATGGGCACGCCCATCAAGCGCTGGCTCAGCACGCGCAGTTGACTGGTGTGGCTGGCCTTTTGAAAGGCGGCCTCGACCAGCGCGGCATCGCCAGAAGAAAAATGCACCGACAGGTTGCGCGGCACATGCTCGTGCAATTGCAGGGCCGACGCCTGTGTGGCGGTTTCGGGGTCGGTGACGGCGTCGAGCACCTCGTATTCAATCACCGCCAGTTCCGCCGCATCTTGCGCCACCAGGGCCGAATCGGCAAACACCATGGCCACCGGTTGCCCGACGAAACGCACCGTGCCTTCGGCCAACAAGGGCATGAGGGCTATTTTTTGATCTTCACCGGCCGGGCTTTTGGCGGTGATGGGGTGGGGGATAGGCCCTGCGCCCAAGGCCTTGACCTCTTGCGCGGTGACGACCCAACGCACGCCGGGGTAGGCGCGAACGGCCGCCAAATCGATTGCAGTGAGGCGTGCATGCGCATGCATGGAGCGGATCACAAACGCGTGCAGCGTGCCCGGGTAATGGTGGTCTGCCGTGAAGCGCCCTTGGCCTGTGATCAGGTGCAGATCTTCTTGCCGCGAGGGCGTGAAACGGGCGTTCATGCCGTCTTCTCCTGCAGCGTCTTTGCCGCCAGCTTGACGGATTCCACGATATGGATGTAGCCGGTGCAGCGGCACAAATTGCCTGCCAGACCCTCAAAGATTTGCGCCTCGGTGGGCTGTGGCGTGTGGGACAGCAAACCGGCTGTGGCCATGATCATGCCGGGCGTGCAAAACCCGCATTGCAGTCCGTGGCACTGCGAAAAAGC
>CAIWWN010000028.1 GCA_903916355.1 uncultured Burkholderiales bacterium
ATAACACATTGATTCTATTGAGCATTTCTAATGGTGTCCATTAGAAATGACAAGACTGGAGAGGGTGAAATTGATCGGTCACAATCAAGCATCGATTCCTATTGGAAAATCTCGGATAATTGTAATTTATTTACAGTATTTAAAATCAATAAAAGGTTTTTGCGAACAGGGTCTTTATCCCGTACAGCCCCATAGGACTCGTCGGCATGAAACGCTGCCAACGCACATCAGGCAAAGCTAGCGGGAAAGAGATCAGATGCACATGGCAATAATTTACAAAACCAATACCCAAACCTGACAACTGCACCTGAGATCTGGCCCCCTCATGAGGCCAAACAGGGTGTTTTAAGGACACGCCACGCATAAAAAAAGCCCTCCGAAGAGGGCTTTCAGTGATCGAGATCAATCACCCGTGGCATCAACCGCCTTTTTTGGAGCGCTTGCCAGGGTTTTTCTTGTTGCGGGTGGAAACACCACGCTCCAAGCTCACGCGCTGACCACGGCCATGCGTAGGCAAGGTCACACCCGGCTGCACCGCCATGGGTGGTGTAAATTTACGATCTGCTTCAGTCACAATCTTATTGCCCATCAGTGGCTCCAGTAAAAAGTTCAACCCCTGATTAGGCCACAGGAATGGGCCCAATCAGAGAACAAAGACTTTAAATTTTGCTGGCCCTACCCCGCAATGGCCGCAGGCACTTCAACTGAAAACGCCGCCATATTCTTTGCGCAAATCGTTCTTTTGCACCTTACCCGTGCCGCCCACCGGCAAGGACTCCAAAAAGACCACATCGTCGGGCACCCACCACTTGGCGACCCGTTCGGTTAAGAAGGCGAGGATTTCTGCTTTGTCCAGCGTCTGCCCGGGTTTGCGCACGATGAAAAGCAGTGGGCGTTCGTCCCATTTAGGGTGTTTGATGCCGATCACTGCGGCCATGGCCACCGCCGGATGACCTACGGCCGCGTTTTCTAAATCGATTGAGCTGATCCATTCGCCACCGGTTTTGATCACGTCTTTGGTCCGATCGCGAATTTGCATCAAGCCCTGCGCATCAATGGTGGCAATGTCACCGGTCGGGAACCAACCATCCACCAAGGGCGATTTTTCGCCCTTGAAGTAGCACTGGATGATCCACTGCCCGCGCACCATCAACTCGCCTTGCGAAGTGCCGTCGCGTGGCAAGGCGTGACCTTGTTCGTCCACCACCTTGATCTGAATGCCGAACACCGTTTTGCCTTGCTTGGCCACCAGCGCGTGTCGAGCGGCCGCAGGCAAGTCCATCTCCTTCGGCGTCATGCTGGTCATGGTGGCCACTGCGGTGGTTTCGGTCATACCCCAGCCGTGGCGGACTTCCACACCATAGACATCAGAAAACTTGGCGATCAAAGCCGCAGGCATGGCCGAGCCACCCACGGCAGTGCACCGCATACTGGAAAATCTCAAACCGTTTTGCTCCACATGGCCGATCAAGGCTTGCCAAATGGTAGGCACGCCCGCGCTCAAGGTGACCTTTTCAGCTTCGATCAACTCGTACAAGCTCGCGCCGTCCAAACGCGGACCGGGCAAGACCAGTTTGGCGCCGCCAATCGGCGCAGCATAAGGAATGCACCAGGCGTTGATGTGAAACATCGGTACCACCGGCAAAACAGTTTGCTTGGGCGAGAGGTCCAACACCCCGGGTAAGCACCCGGTGATGGCATTGAGCACGATGGCCCGGTGCGAGTACAACGCGCCTTTGGGGTTGCCCGTGGTGCCGGAGGTGTAGCACAAGGCCGCGCCACTGCGCTCGTCAAACTCCGGCCATATAAAGTCGGGCGAATGCGGCGCGATCCAGTCTTCATAAGCGATCACTTTCACGCCTTCGATCACGGGCAAATTGGCCGCATCCGACAAACACACCCAGTGTTTGACTTTGGGGCAGTGCGCCGCAATGCCTTTGACCAGCGGTGCAAAGGTGCTGTCAAACAGCATCACCTCGTCTTCGGCATGGTTGATGATGTAAATCAGCTGCAGCGGATGCAGGCGCGGATTGCAGGTGTGCATCACCATCCCGCTGCCGGAGACGGCGTAATACGCTTCCAAATGGCGGTGGTTGTTCCACGCGATCGAGCCGACCGCACTGCCCTGCTGCAAACCGGCTGCGGCCAGCGCGCTGGCCAACTGCCGGGCGCGCACCGCGCAATCGGCGTAGGTGTAACGAAACAAGGGGCCGTGCGTCTCGCGCGAGACGATTTCCACATCACCAAACTGCGCCGCACTGTGCTCCAGAATGCTGGAAATTAACAAAGGGCGATCCATCATCAAACCGGGTTGCAACATCATGACTCCTGTTATCTTTTCTGAACTCAATTACTCAACTTTGGCGCCGGAACTCTTGACGATCAAGCCGGCATTGTCCCAGTCAGCACGCAAAATTTGCTGAAATTCATCCGGACTGGCCAAGCTGGTTTCGACCCCCAGATTTTTAAACCGTTCGATCACAGCCGGATCGCTCAAAGCTTTTTGCACGGCCTGGTTGATGCGATCTTGCTCAGCTTTGGGTGTGGCGGCTGGGGCCAACAATCCTAACCAAGAATCAAACTTGTAACCGGGCAACCCGGCCTCGGCCACCGTGGGCAACTCGGGCATAAAGCGCGAGCGTTTGGCACCGGTGTAGGCCAACAACTTGATGCGCGGATCTTGCCGAAAACCGACCAAGCCGATGGTGGCCGCTGTGACGCCTTGCACCCGATCGGCCAACACCTCATTGACCGCATCGCCAGTTGACTTGAGCGGGATGTGCTGCATCTCTAAACCCGCTTTGGCCAAGAAGGAGGCCATGCCCAAATGGGTGGCGCTGCCGTTGCCCGCCGAAGCGTAATTGAGTTGCTTGGGTCTGGCTTTGACGTATTTGATGTAGTCGGCCAACTGACTCACG
>CAIWWN010000029.1 GCA_903916355.1 uncultured Burkholderiales bacterium
CAGCCCATGCAACACGACTTTTTGAAAGCCGCGCAAGACATGGCCGAAAAAGTCACCACAGACCTGGGTGGAGTCGGCTTGTTTGGCGTGGAGTTTTTTGTCACGGCCACCGAAGTCATCTTCAGCGAACTGAGCCCGCGCCCGCACGACACCGGCATGGTCACGCTCATCAGCCAAAACCTGAGTGAGTTCGACCTGCACGCCCGCGCCATTTTGGGCCTGCCGATTCCAAGCATCGAATGCGCAGAAGGCGCCAGCGCCGTGGTGCTGGCCACCCAAGAAGGCAGCAACCCCACCTTCACCGGCGTCGAAGCTGCACTCAGCGAACCCGGCGTGGACGTGCGCCTCTTCGGTAAACCCACCACCCGCCCCTACCGCCGCATGGCTGTGGCGCTGGCCAAAGGCCCGGGCGCCTTGGCTCGCGCCCGCCAAGCTGCGGCGAAGATACAAGTTATTTCGTAAGCGCCTAAAAGCAAAAAGCCTGGTCACCCAGGCTTTTTTGATGAATTGGGGTCTGACCCCGATTAGCTATTCAAGTTCCATGGATTCAAAAGTCTAACGCCCAGTCTCTCAAAATCCTTGATGTTTCGGGTCACTAGTGTCAAATCGTTTTGCAAAGCCGTGGCGGCCAGTAAGCCGTCAATGGCGGAAATTGGGCGGCCTGCTGATGTCATCAAGTGGCCCCAACGATCAGCCACAGGCACATCTATATCCAGCAAACGGCCCACGAAATAGTTGGGCAACTCCACTTCCAGCCAATCGTTCAGCAACTGCTTTTTAAATGAGTCGTCCACGCGTTCAATCCCTTTTCGGATTTCACCGAGTGTCAACACACTCAAAAAGAGCGACTGACGAGGCCTGGCTTGCATCCAAGCCGACACCTGTGTATCCGGCTTTTTTAGCCGCAACTCAGACAACACGTTGGTATCGATGAGGTAACTCACAAATCAGTCTCGCGCGGTAGGCTTTTGTCACGGTCCAAGACGATGTCGTCTTGCCCAAACAAGGGCGAACGACGCATAAACTCAACCAGCGATGACTGGTTACCGCTGAGCTGATCAAACATCTCCCTAGAAATCACCACGGCCACTGAATGACCATGTACCGTGATTTCTTGCGGCCCATCATTTGCCGCATGCTTGACTACTTCTGAAAACCGCGCTTTTGCGCTCTGTAGCTGCCAAGTTTGCATTTCGACCTCCCCAGTTGAATGGAAATTCTGACTAGAAAGGTCTGAATTGTCAAGGCTTCGCTCGATCAGGTGCCTATCATCCGGAAAACGGGGTCTGACCCCAATTTACACAAAGCAAAAAACCTGGTCACCCAGGCTTTTTGATTAATTGGGGTCAGACCCCGATTTATTCAAATGGATTTGTAATCTGCATGCCGTTGATCACTTCACCCGTGTTCATGTCCTCGGACCAAATGACGTTGCAACCCGCAGCATGTGCGCTGGCCAGTAAGATCGAATCAAAAAAAGAAACGCTTCGGGTTTGCTGCAAATCCAGCCCCGCGCGAATGATGGCGGGAGTGACCTGAACCACCTCAAACTGCTCATAAAGATCAAGTTGAGCGCGAATATGCGTTGTAGGAAGCCTGAGCTTCTTAAGGGCCACATTGCAATATTCCTGCAAAATCTGTGTGGACAGCACGCCTTCGTTGTTCTCATAAAGGCGCTTTATCAAGGCAAGCGCAGCCTGCTGCTTGAGTGGCTCGTCGCTGGCCTCGGCGTAAACCAAGACATTCGTATCAATAAAACTGCGTCCTGCCATGGCTTAGCGCTCGTTCGCCTCATCGCGGTTGAAACGCCAACCATCAAGCCTAGCACCAGAGGCCATGCAACGCGCTTCAAACTGCTCCCAGTTTTGCGTTCGACGAGAGCCGCCGGCCAATTGCTCCAAGTAATCGCGCACAACTTGGTTCAAGCTCTTGCCCATCTTTTGAGCAGCTTCCCTGGCGCGCTGTGCGACTTGCTCGTCCACTGACAGTGTGATGTTCATGACCAGCTCCTCAATTTACACATATTCTGTGCGCACGGGAACTTCAAGTCAAGGAAAACGGGGTCAGACCCCGATGGGTATCAGTAATACGACCAAGCGACTTGGACCTGGTTAGGTAACACCAAGATGTCGGGTTCCGAGGCTTTACTGGCGCTCGTACGACTTTTGCCTCTTGCAGTCATGAGCGCAGACGAAATACCGTAACCCATGGCCGCCCCAGCCACAGTGTCTGACAACCAGTGTTGGCGCTCTTGAATTCTGCCCACGGCCGTCAGTGCACCCAAACCATACAGCCAAGGCATGTCGTTGGCTTGCGCATAGGGTGTTAACAACGCAAATGCAACGGCGGTATGCGTTGAGGCAAAAGAGCTGTTGCTTGCTTGCTTGTTGAAATTATTGAACGTGGTGTCGCCCGCATTCAATTCAGGCCTTGCGCGCCCCACCAGGTATTTGAGGCCTGTGTTACCCACCAAGGCCAGCACCGAGGCTGTTGCCGCCACACCCGCCAGTTGTGCGTTGTCTTCACCCATCACGCCCAAGCCCAGCAGCCCGACGCCGCCTGCAACCAGCAACGGGATGTTAGAGCCCAATTTACCGGCTGTTTTGTAAACCCCATTGGGGTGATTCACCGCCCATTTGTCAACGCGATTGTCTAATGCATGCGCGGCCAATATCCCGCCCAAAGTCCAGCCCCAAGATGGCAGTGCATCCGGGCTCAACGCACGTTGCGTGACCTGCTTGGCACCCAGACTCAAATCAGAAAACAAGCTGTATTGCGAGTCCGATGCGCCAAACAAACCATTGGCGGCTGTACGGGCAGGCTCAAACAAAGGCACAGAGGCAGCAATGCCCATACGCAAGTCGCTGTTTCGGTAGATACCTTGGCTTTGTCCTGCATTCAAATGCATATAAGAGGCTTCAGGCGTCCAGCGAACCCCTGCCCAATCAAAGGTCTGCTTCACACTCAGGCCCCAAGTGTCGCCGCCTGGCAAGTTGGTGAGCATGGGGTTGTAGCTGCCGACACTGACGCCAATTTGGCCACGATGCAATTTAATCAGGCGCCTGTCTTGCGCGTCATACCAGCCCAGCGTGGTCATGGCACTGTCTGGCCCAAATGAAGACCCCTGCCAGCGCGTTGCATTGGTCTCGCCCTGCGGGTATTGGCTGTTGCGATACGCGCAACCCGAGTTGCCGACCGGGTACTTGCCCGCATTAGGATCCCCGCGCACCCGGCAATGCGTGTCGGCATACTCCAAGAACCAGCGATAGCGGCCATCGGCTGACCAAGTCTCAACCCCACCCAAGGTGAGGTACTTGTAGGGAATCGGCAGCCCCAAGCCAGCGCTCGATGCATCCTCACCCATGAGCTGGCCATAGGCTGCGCAGCGCAGGCCCAGCGGGCCGCAACTCAATCGCAGGTCAAACCCGCTCAAAGAATTACCAGGATCTTTCAGCGCCTGCGCTGCCGTATCGGCGTTGGAGCCGATCCCACCCAAGCCATGCAGATAAGCACTCAAACCACCGTAGTGACCCGACCCGCCGCTTTGCAACATTTGACTCGCTGCAACCTCCATCCAAGGCATGGGTTTGGCCGTGATCCGCATCCCCGTGTAGAGATAACCCGTGGGCTGATTTGTGGTCACCACCTTGGGATCTTGGGCCTGCGCCACAAACCACTCATAGCTCCAAGGCCCTAGCCAACGCAGCCAAGGCGATTCGCTGCGCCCCGACTGCGCCCGCTGCAAACCGATCGCATTCCACGCCGGCACATTGTTAGAAGCCAGCAAGCTGCTCTGCCAACCCGGACTCCACCACGTGTTGTGCGAAAACATTTGCACATTGACGCCGCCCAAGGTTGCGATCAGCCCCGAATTGGTTAACCGCGCCTGAACGCTGCTGTTGCCGCCCACGCCGCTGGTGTGACCGATCATCGGATTGGCGTTTTCTTCGAACCGGGCCGCAATACGCCCCGAAACCCGGATGCCCTCTTCACTGCCAGCCAGCCAGACGGGGCTTTCGAACTGCACGGAGCTGCCCGGGGTGTAGTCGTCACCAAAGCCCACAAAACCTTCTGCAGAATTGCGTACGTTAGCCCGCAGCGAGCCCCTTTGCGTCATGGCCAACTCGGCCTGCACGAGCGCCAGGGCTTGTTGAAGGTTTGGAGAAAGGGGCTTGTCGGAAGAGGCCTTCAAGCGATTTAAGGCGTCATTGACGGCATTGGCCGGTTGAGGCCAATGCGTGATCACCAGATCCAATGGGGCTTCGTCGGCCAACATGGCCAAGGCATGCCTTGCGCCTACAGAGGGCATAAAGGCGATGGCACTGACCGACAGACTTTGCGCTTGAACAGGGCCGACCAAAACGGCCCCAAGAGAAGCGGCCAGAATAAATTTAAACAACAGAGACAAAATTAACCCTTAAGGAAATCAACAGATTCCCACAAAATCGTGGCTATAAAGTACCGGCCAGGTCAACGAGCCCCCCATCAGTTGCCGACCCGCCGGCGGTGTAAGTCAGGTCTCCCCAATGGCCCATTCTTCTACGGCCAAACCTGGCACGCGATGAAACTCCCTCGCATTGTTCGTGATCACCACGCTGTCTTCGGCCAGGGCGTGAGCCGCAATCATCAAATCCATTCCACCAATCGGCTTGCCCGCATGCTCCAGCGCTGTACGAAATTGCGCGTAGTGATGCGTCGCTTCTAACGGCCAAGGCCGCACGTCAAAACCCACTAACCAAGCCTCGACCGCAGCCTGAAAACGAGGCGCGGCCAACTTGGCCGCACCAAAACGCAACTCCGCAGCCACAATCGCTGACAACCATAACTGCTCACGGTCCAACGTTGCAAACCGCTCAATCATGCTCGCGGGGTGACGACGCAGGATGTAACTGCAAATATTCGTATCTAACGTGCGCCGCATCTTGAAACCTCAAGACCAATCGCGTTCTTGGGCCGGCGCATCCAAGCGGTCTGCCAAGAAAACTTCTGGCAAGGCCTCTGTGGAAGCATAAAACTGCTGCAACCATCGGCCCATATCTTGTTCTAGCGGCAGCTCAGGGTGCAACCAAATATCGTTGCCAATTTGCTCCAAGCGAACCTCCTTGGCCTGCAACCGAAACTTGGCGGGCCAGCGTAAAGCTTGGCTGCGCCCACTCTTAAAAACGCGTGCAGTGATTGTCATTATTTGCCTCGCCCCGATGTCATATCAATACGTCATATTACACTAAAAACAGGTACTTAACCAGGCTCAGGATGCAACAGTGCCTGCCAATTTGGCTATTCAGAATGACCCTGAAATCGAGCATTCATGAGGGTTACAGGGGTTTTGCAGGGCCGACTAAGTTGCGGCTTCGAGACGCAGGGACTACTGGCTCTTAGGGAGAGCCCGCCTGAGGTTTCTGATTTTTCCCCAGAGCACGGCTTTGGGCATGTCCATGGCCATGACCTGCATGCACCGGTCAAGCCATCCCAACCTGTCTTGCAGTCGATCAATGGCTTTGACCAGATCTCTGGTGATTGCCGCACCATAGGCTTCGGTGGCTTTTTCAAGCGCTGCTCGCAATTGCGGCAGTGTCAAGTTCATCATGGCCAGATCAATCACATCGCGGCTGAAAACGCCGTCGTCAGCCTGGCGGTCTGAATTGGCCAGTAATTTGCTCGCCGCCAAGTCCAACACCGTCAGTGTGCCCACACCACAAATTTGGTCTTGCGGCTTTGGCGCTTGCAGCCCAATGCGCGCTTCACGCACGATCTCGAACTTGATCGCATGCCCATCCAGCGTTTGCAAGACGTGCGCTATGCGTTGATGGTGTGGCCGCTCAAACATGCTCAGCTCGCTTGCCAAAGGCTTGTTGCAGCGCGTGCCAAAGTGCTTGCTCCTGCTGCGTCAGACTTGACGTATCCATATGCCGGGCGTTGCGTTCGTAAATGTCAAAGGCTTCCACCGGTGTCAAGTAGTCTGTGCCCTGCACTTGCCAGGCCAGTGCCTTGAGCTGCGGGTAGTCCGACAGCGCGATACGTACAGGCCACCAGCCAGAGCGGTCGGCTTGAGCTTGCCTGGCGGCTTCTTCTTGGAGCTGCAAATGCATGCCCAATGCGCCAATCACGTTGCTCCAGGCCCCCATGGAGACCGAGGGTTCACCTTTTTCAATGCGGTGCAAGGTGACGCGGGACAGCCCGGCGGCCTCTGCGGCCACGGTGGCACTGAGATGCAAAGCCTTGCGCCTGTCTGCTACGCGCGCTCCCAAGAGCTCAAGCGTGGCGGCAGTGGATTCGGTAATGGGGGGTGATTTTTCCGGCATAGTGTTTCTCATTATTTACAATTAAGCAACTTTGTCAACAATGAGAAACGATTTTTTAGATATTTGATCTAGTTGCCTTCACAGATGACTATTTCAGTTCAAGGGGTTCAAAAGTCTTGTGGCCCTGTTGTCGTTGACAGTCATGCGCACTTGGACAAACCAGTCATCGTCTTGTGTGACTACAGTTTTTTTTCAGACACACAGATGGACAACCGACACTTGGTAACCCGAAAGAATGGACGGA
>CAIWWN010000030.1 GCA_903916355.1 uncultured Burkholderiales bacterium
TGGACGAGTTGCCGATGCGGTCGCAGCGCAGGCACACGTCCAGAAAATCGTCCATCTCAGCGCTGGCGTGGTATTCCACACTGGCTTTTTTCACGTACATATCGCCGCCGAGTTGCTGCATGGTGGCAGCATAGGGCATGGCGACTTGGCGCCAATAGTCGGTCACGGCGGTGTCGAAATACATGAGGTAATGACCGTTGAAAACGATCTGCTGCATGTCCACCTCGACCCAGCGCACGCGCATACGGTGAGAAAAACGAAAATCCTGGCGTTTCATGGGTTTAACTTTCAAAAGCGTGTTGCAGCGCGTGGCCTGCATCGGCATGGGCTTTCAGGGCATCTGGAATGGCGCGGCCCATGGTCACAAAGCCGTGCACCACGCCGCGGTAAATTTCCAAATCAACGGGCACCGCCGCCATGCGCAAGGCGTCGGCGTACAGCACGCCCTCGTCCACCAAGGGGTCGCATTCGGCCAAGCCGATCCAGGCCGGGCACAGACCGCTGTGCTCTGGTGCATTCAATGGGGCAAAGCGCCAGTCGCTTCGGTCAGCCTCGTCAATGTAGTTGGCAAAAAACCAACTCACCGTGTCTTTGTCCAGCAAAAAACCATCGGCAAACGCATGGTGTGACGGCGTGCCTTGCCGATCGCCACAACCGGGGTAGAACAAGAGTTGCAGCGCCAATTTCAAACCCGCATCGCGCGCCATCAGCGCGCATACGGCGGCCAGCGTGCCCCCTGCGCTGTCGCCGCCCACCGCCAGGCGCTGGCCGTCCAGGCCTAAGGATGAGCCGTGAAGGTGCAACCAGTTCAAGGCATCCCAACTGTCATGCACGGCGACGGGAAAACGGTGTTCAGGTGCCAAGCGGTAGTCCAACGACACCACAGCGCAGTGGCCAAGGCGGCTCAATTGCCGGCACAGCACATCATGCGTGGTCAGACTGCCGATGGTGAAGCCACCGCCATGCAGGTACAACAGCATGGGAAATTTTTCAGATGCCTTCGCTTTCGGCGCATACAAACGCGCGGGCATGGCATGACCGTCACGGGCCGGAATGATGAGGTCTTCAACCCGGTCCACCGCCGGCGTGGGCAGGTCCAGCATCGGGCCACCGATGTCGTAAAAGGCGCGGGCCTGTTCGGCGGTCATCACGTGCATGGGCGGGCGGCCCGCGCGCTGTATGCGCTCGATCAGGTTGCGTGCAGCAGCGTTCAGCAGCGCGCGCGGGTTGGTGTGGTGACTGCTCATGAAAAATGGGTGCGCAGGGGTGCTGAGGGGTGTTGCCAGAAAGAGGTGTTGCCAACGTGACCTTGGGCTTCGCTTGGCGACTTGCCAAAGCAAATTCCTGAATCACAATGTGCCCAGATCGTACATCGCCCTGCCCTGGTGGCCTGTCACCCGTTTTTCAGTTTGGAGTCTTGCTCATGTCTTTCATCAACTACGTCACCCAAATTCAGATCGACTTTGGGGCGATCCAATTGCTCCAGCAAGAATGCGACAGGGTGGGCATGAAGCGGCCCTTGATCGTCACCGATGCGGGCGTCAAAGCTGCTGGCATTTTGCAAAAAGCCCTCGACGCCTTGCCCGGCGTGGCGGTGGCGGTGTACGACCAAACCCCGTCCAACCCGACCGAAGCAGCCGTGCGCGAAGCCACCGCCATGTACAAAGCGCAGCAATGCGATGGCCTGATCGCGGTCGGCGGCGGCTCGTCCATCGATTGCGCCAAATGCGTGTCGATTGCCGTGAGCCACGAGGGGCCGCTCAAAACCTACGCCACCATCGAAGGCGGCTCGCTCAAGATCACCGACAAGGTAGCCCCCATCATTGCCGTGCCCACCACCAGTGGCACCGGCAGCGAAGTGGCACGCGGCGCGATCTTGATCGTCGACGATGGGCGCAAACTCGGCTTTCACTCTTGGTTCATCGTGCCCAAAGCCGCGATTTGCGATCCTGAATTGACCCTGGGTTTGCCAGCAGGCTTGACGGCCGCCACCGGCATGGACGCGATTGCACATTGCATGGAAACCTTCATGGCCGCGCCCTTCAACCCACCGGCCGATGGCATTGCCCTGGACGGTTTGACGCGCGGCTGGGCGCACATTGAGCGCGCGACGCACAGCGGCCAGGACCGCGATGCTCGCCTGCACATGATGAGCGCTTCGATGCAAGGCGCGATGGCTTTCCAAAAAGGCTTGGGCTGTGTGCACAGCCTCAGCCACAGCCTGGGCGGCGTGAACCCCAAGTTGCACCATGGTTCTCTGAACGCTATGTTCTTGCCTGCGGTGGTGCGCTTCAACGCGGCGGCCGAGTCGGTGCAAAAAGAACGCCGCATGGAACGCATGGCCTACGCCATGGGCTTGGGTGAAATTCAGGGCGCTGCGGCGGCGGCCGAAACCATTGCCCATGCCATTACCGCCATGAACGCACGCTTAGGCCTGGCCAGCGGCTTGGCCGCTTTGGGCGTGGAGCGTGCCTGGTTTGACGTCATCATTGACGGCGCCATGGCCGACCACTGCCATAAAACCAACCCCCGCTTGGCCACGGCGCAGGAATACCGCGAGATGCTGGAAGCCTCGATGTAAAGCCGCTTGGCGCAGCCGTTCAATTGGCTTTGCGCCAGGGCGCTTTGGTGCTCTTATTTTTGGCTAACTGGGCGCGCAAGGCTGCATCGAATGCGCTGCGCGCCCAAAATACGGCCTGCTCCCGCTCATCCATGATCACGTCGGGTGCAGACCAGTAAGACAGCTTCACAGGTTTGCCGCGCTGCACAAAGGTAAAGGGCTCGCAGCGCTCAGCGATGAATTGGGGCAAGTTCTGTGCATCGGTCTTCAAATACAAACGCCCCGCGGCGTACAAACCGAACATCAGGCCTTCGTGGTAAATCCCGTAACCGCCAAACATGCGCCGCGCTGTAATGGGGCCGAAGGACTCGAAGACTTCGTGCAGGTACTCAATGGCGTCACTCATGATGAAGTCTCCTCTTGCGTCAACTTCGTGGTCTTTACAGCGGGCGCACCCGGTCAACTTGTGGGTCTTGCAGCCACTGGGCAAATTCGTCGGCCAGTTGCTGGCTGGCTTGCGCGGCGCCTGTCCAAGCTTGTATGCGCCCGGGCAGGTCGTTGGCGTAGGTCATGAAATCGCTGCGATCGGGCAGCTTGCCATTAGGCAAGGTCTGCACCCATTCGGGGTTGGGCGCTAAGACGATGGTATTGTCCAAAAATGCGGTGGACTTGTGCCGCCACTTCAGGGCTTTGTCCAGCCAACCGGGCACCACGGACTGCTGAAAATGCGGGTACAGCACCAGTCCTTTGTAGTTCAGGTGCAAGTGGTAGTCGGTGATGCCGCCGTCCCAATACGCCCCTTTCGGCGCGCCGGGAATGTCGTGCACGGCCTGCAGCACAAAAGGTATCGAGCAACTGGCTTGCACTGCGGGCATGAAGTTCTCAAGCGTCAAGTCCACCTGCCGCGTGCGGTAGTCACGGGCATCGAAAGGCAGCTTGGCATGGGTCGAAAAAACCACCCGATCCAAGGAAGCGCCCATGGCTGGACGGTGAATGACGTTACGCAAAAACGCGCCGGCATAGCCCAAGGGTGTGAGCCAAGGGTGCTCACGCTGCAACAGCCCTTGACCATGCGAAGTCAGCACATGCAGGCGATAGCGCGGATGCTGCAGTACTTCTTCAATGCGTCCGCCATAAAAAGCCGTCAAATTACGGCCAAACTCGTCGCTCACTTGCGCCGCAGAGGGTCGTTTTTGGCCTTCAGGCAACTCGTAATGCTGGTGGATGTAATCGTGCTCGAGGCGTTGCAGGGCTTGGACAGGCTGATGCAAACACGCTGTGGCCATGCGCCAAGCGCCGATCGAAGCGCCGACCAGATCAATGGGTTGATGACTTTGCGGCAGCCAATCGCCGAACAAAAAACGGTCCAAAGGCCCCAAGATCAAGCCCTTAGGCCCGCCCGCTGCGCCAGGAATCACGCCCACATGGCCCGGCATCAAGCCGTGTTCGCGGACATGGGTCAGGGCTTTGGGGCCAGCGTAGATGCGAAGCGCTTGCATGATGTTGTGTTGAAATTGTAGGAGCTTGCCTGCAAGCGATGAGCCTTGATGTGCTCTCAGCTTCATCGCCAGCAGGTTGGCTCCTACTGAGTCCTTATTTTTTTAAGTTTTGCAATTTGGCAAAGGCCGATGCCATGGCCGAACCTCCAGTGGGCGCTGCGGTGTAGCCACCGCCCTGCCCCGCTGTAGCCCGTGGCGTTGCATGGCCACCAGAGCCCCCGCTGCGTTGGCGTTGGTCACGCCCTGCCCCTTCAAACCGGTTGTCCCGAGGTCCATCTTTTCGTGAGGGTGCCTCGCCCAGCTTCATGGTCAGTCCAATGCGTTTGCGCACGACGTCCACTTCAACGACTTGCACTTTGACGATGTCGCCGGTTTTCACCACCTCGCGGGCATCGGTGACAAATTTGTGGCTGAGTTGGCTCACATGCACCAGACCGTCTTGGTGTACGCCCAGGTCAATGAAGGCGCCAAAGGCGGCCACATTGCTCACCGTGCCCTCCAAAATCATGCCTTCTTTCAAGTCTTTGATGTCGTCCACGCCGTCGTTAAAGCGCGCGACTTTAAAGTCTGGGCGCGGATCACGCCCCGGCTTTTCCAGTTCACCCAAAATATCCTGGATGGTGATGGCGCCAAATTGGGCGCTCACAAACAACTCAGGCTTGAGCGTCTTGAGCGCTTCGCTGCGCCCCATGATCTCCTGAATCGGCTTGGCCGTTTTGAGGATGATTTGCTCCACCACCGGATAGGTTTCGGGGTGCACACCGGTCATGTCGAGTGGATTGTCACCGCCGCGAATGCGCAAAAACCCGGCGCTTTGCTCGAAGGTTTTGGCGCCCAGGCCCGTGACTTTCAACAAGTCTTGCCGGTTCTTGAAGGCGCCATGGGCCTCGCGCCAACGCACCACCGACTTGGCCACGCTGCCCGACAAACCGGAGACGCGAGACAGCAAAGGCACACTGGCCGTGTTCAAGTCCACGCCCACTGCGTTCACGCAATCCTCGACCACGGTTTCCAACGTACGCGCCAATTCGCTTTGATTCACGTCGTGCTGGTATTGGCCCACGCCAATCGATTTCGGATCGATCTTGACCAATTCGGCCAAGGGGTCTTGCAGGCGGCGCGCAATGCTGGCTGCGCCGCGCAGGCTCACGTCGACATCGGGCATTTCTTGTGAGGCAAATTCGCTGGCCGAATACACCGAGGCACCGGCTTCACTCACCACCACTTTTTGAATTTCAACGCCGTTGTGCAGTTTGGCCAGTTGCTTGATCAGGTCGGCCGCCAGTTTGTCTGTTTCGCGACTGGCTGTGCCGTTGCCGATGGCAATCAGGTTCACGCCATGTTTTTCGCTCAATTTGGCCAAGGTGAACAAAGAGCCATCCCAGTCTTTGCGCGGCTCGTGCGGATACACCGTGGCGGTCTCAACCAATTTACCCGTCGTGTCCACCACCGCCACCTTGACGCCAGTCCGGATGCCCGGGTCCAAGCCCATGACCACGCGTGGGCCTGCGGGCGCGGCCAGCAGCAGGTCACGAAGATTGTCGGCAAACACCTTGATGGCCACTTTTTCGGCCTCTTCACGCAGTCGGGTAAACAAGTCACGCTCGGTCGACAGGCTGAGCTTGACGCGCCAGGTCCAAGCGACGCACTTGCGAATCAGATCGTCTGAGGCGCGCTGGCTGTGGCTCCAGCCCAAGTAGTTGGCCACGCGACCTTCGGCTATGCTGGGTTGGCCGGGTTCGGGCTCCACCGCCAGTACCAGCTTGGCGTCGAGCATCTCCAGAGCGCGACCACGAAACACGGCCAAAGCGCGGTGCGAAGGCACTCGGCCAATCGGCTCGTCATACGCAAAGTAATCACGGAATTTGGACACATCGGCATGGTTCTCGTCCTTGCCCTCGGCCAGCTTGCTTTTGAAAAGCCCCGTCTGCCATAGCCATTCGCGCAAGCTTTGCACCAAGCCCGCGTCCTCGGCCCAGCGCTCCGACAAAATGTCGCGCACGCCGTCCAAGACCGCTGCGGTGGTGGAAAAATCCGTGCCTTCCGGCGTGCCTGCGGGTTGCACAAAGGCTTGCGCTTGATCGTGGGGATTCAGCGAGGGATCTTCAAATAGGCGGTCCGCCAGCGGTTCAATGCCGGCCTCGCGCGCCATCATGCCCTTGGTGCGGCGCTTGGGCTTGTAGGGCAGATACAGGTCTTCCAGCTCCTGTTTGGTCGCCGCGGCATCAATGGCGGCCAGCAACTCTGGCGTTAACTTGCCCTGCTCTTGAATGCTTTTGAGAATGGTTGCGCGGCGATCCTGCATTTCGCGCAAATAGCCCAAGCGGTATTCCAGTTCACGCAACTGAATGTCGTCCAGATTGCCGGTGACCTCTTTGCGGTAGCGCGCAATAAAGGGCACGGTGGCCCCACCGTCCAGCAAGTCCACGGCGGCTTTGACCTGTTCTGGACGAATCTGAATCTCTGCGGCCAATTGGGCCATGATTTTTTGCATTGTTGTTCTCTGGGTACTGCAGGCAAGCCGGGCAGTTTGCCACATCACCACGAAAGAATGGGTGACCCAGGCCTCGCAAACCTAAAGAACAACAGAAAAAAATGTCCCAGCAGACCGGCTTTACTGCGCTCGCAAAGCTGCGCGCAGCTTCTCGCCCACATCGGGCCTTGCCGCAAAAGGGTCTGGCGGATTGTGTTGCTGAACAATCGCCTCCATCCGGCTTTGCACGTTGCCCAAGGCTTGGGGATGGCTGTAGACATAAAACTGGCCAGAAGCGACCGCGTCAAAGACTTTGTGCGCCACTTCGCTGGCCGACACTTTGCCACTGCTGACGGCTTTGTCGCTCATGGCTTGGCCAATCATTTGGCTTTGTGTGGGCTTGTCTTCCGCCAAAGACGCAGGACGGTTGCGCTGGCTTTGGGTGATGCCTGTGGGCACAAAGTAAGGGCACAAGACACTGGCACTGACTTGGTCGGTCACCAGTTTCAGGTCTTGGTACAAAGTTTCAGTCAGGGCCACCACCGCGTGCTTGCTGACGTTGTAAATGCCCATGTTCGGCGCAGTCAGCAAACCGGCCATGCTGGCGGTGTTGACAATGTGGCCTTGATAACGTGGATCTTTTTGCGCAGCCTCCAACATCATGGGTGTGAATAGGCGCACACCGTGCACCACACCCCAGACGTTGACGCCCAACACCCATTCCCAGTCAGCAAGGGAGTTCTCCCACACCAAACCACCCGAGCCGACACCCGCATTGTTAAAAACAAAATGCGGCGCGCCAAAACGCGCTTTCACGGCATCGGCCAGGGCTTGCATTTCAGCGGCGTTGGACACATCGACCTTGCGCGCCAAGACCTGAACGCCTTGCGCGGTCATTTCTTGCTCGGCTTTGTCGAGCGCGTCTTGTTGCACGTCCACCAACACCAGGTTCATGCCCAGTTGGGCCCCGATGCGGGCACACTCCAAGCCAAAGCCAGAGCCTGCGCCGGTCAGAACAGCGGTTTTGCCTTTGAAGTTCTCGATCATGTGGAAGCCTTTTTCAATGTGAAACCTATGCGTGGAAAGTGCACATGCACCGTGCCTGCGCGTTCGTCGCTGCGTCGCAAAGTCAAACGTGTGCGGGTGGCGGCCACCAATTGCCCGGTGGTGGGCTCGGTGCCAAAAGTGTCTGCGGCCACGACCACCTCGCTGCCCAAGGCAATGCCGTGATCGTCTTGGAACGGTTCATCGCCCAAAGGCGCAGGTGTGCTTTGGTGTGCGATGGCCAGTGCATCCCCACTGCTGATTTCGGTGAATGGGCCGTGCCCGAAAGCCATCATCCGGTCCAACCAGGCTTTGACCAAGGGCGTGGCATCGAGCACGCTCGCCACGGAGGGTGTGCGGTACTGGGTGAACCAAATGGGATGCGCCGCTGAAAAATCGGCCACGCAGGGCTGATCGCCCAGCAAAAAGGGCTGGTCGCTCAGCATGTCGGACAAGCGGCGCAAATAGCTTTTGTAAGTGGCCGTAGCATCGCTGGAACTCATGCGGGGTGCACCACCGCGCATGGCTTGGCGGTCTTGCACAAAAGCGGTGACCCACTCTGGCGGATTGTTGCCCATGATTTGCGCCGCACCGCTGGGCTGGAAATTGAACGCCATGATGGGACCAAAGGTCAGGTTGTCGCCCCATTGCGCCACGATACGGGCCAAGCCTTTGTGCGCGGCGGGGTACAAAGTGGGCTGGGGCTGAATATGCTCCAGCACATCACATATCAAGGCGCTGTCGCAGTACACGTCGGCGCCGATTTGCAGAATCGGTGTGCGGCGATAGCCGCCTGTGAGCGACACCACGTCGGGCTTGGGCATCATCATGGGAATGATCACGCTTTTCCAAGAAAGCTGCTTGTAGCCCAATACCAGCCGAATTTTTTCCGCGAACGGCGAGGTGGGGTAATGATGAAGAATCAGGTCACTCATGGATGCCTTTCAGTTGAACGCGTGGCGTTAAATCAGTTTGACCAATTGTTTACCGAAGTTTTTGCCTTTGAGCAAACCCAGCAAGGCTTCAGGCGCTGCAGTCAAACCTTGTGCGACAGATTCCCGGGGTCGCAGTACGCCGGAGGCAATCATGTCGCCCAATTCTTGCAGTGCCTCGGGCCAGACTTCGGGATGCTCGCTGACAATAAAGCCTTCAACTTTCATGCGGTTGATCAAAATGGCGGCAGGATTGCTCATGGGCAATGGCGCACCGTCATAACCCGCAATCATGCCGCACACGGCCATGCGTGAAAAGGCATTCATGCGCATCATGACGGCATCCAAAACCATGCCCCCCACGTTTTCAAAGTGCCCATCAATGCCATTGGGGCAAGCGACTTTCAAAGCTTTGGACAAGGAGACCGCATCGTTGTGCGCCTTGTAATCGATGCAGTCATCAAAGCCCAATTCGTTGACCACGTAGTCGCATTTGTCTTTTCCACCCGCAATGCCCACCACACGGCAACCGCGGGCCTTGGCCAAAGCGCCATAGGCACTTCCGACGGCTCCACTGGCCGCGCTCACAGTCACCGTTTCGCCCGCTTTGGGGGCAATGATTTTGACCAAACCATACCAAGCCGTGACCCCTGGCATGCCGACCGCACCCAAAAAATGACTCATGGGAATATGGGTCGTGTCGACCTTGCGGTACCCACCGATCGCTGCAGGCTCGATGACGGTGTAGTGCTGCCAGCCGCCTCGCCCCACCACAATGTCTGCGGCCTGAAACTTCGGATTTCGACTTTCAATCACTTCACCGACCGTGCCGCCTTCCATGACTTGGCCCAAAGGTTGCGGTGCGGCATAACTTTTACTGTCGTTCATCCGACCCCGCATATAGGGGTCCAGACTCAAAAAGTGATTGCGCACCAATACCTGACCTTCTTGCAGGGCCGGGGTGTCCGCGCTGATCAGTTTGAAATTGGAGGCGCTGGCTTGGCCTTGGGGACGGTTGTCGAGAACAATGATGTGATTGGTGGGCATGGTGTCTCTCTTGAGGGGTTTTAATCGGTTGAAATCGCTGGCGAATCTGTCGGGGTACGGCGGGGCATGTACTTGAAGGTGCCGGTGGCATGGGCGCACAACTGGCCTTGCCCATCGTAAATATGGGCTTCAGTGAAAGCCATGGATCGGGTGCGGTGCAACAAACGGCCACGGCCTATGACTTTGAAGCCCGCATCCCCTTGCGCTGGACGCATGAAACTGGTTTTCATTTCGATCGTCACCACGCCCATGTGCGGCTCAACACTGCGCGCAGCCGTGGCCATGCTCACATCCAACAGGGTCATGACCACGCCACCATGCGCCACATGAAAAGAATTGAAGTGCTCAGGGCGCGGCGCGAAATGCAACTCGGACTGGCCGCCTTCGAACTTTTCCAGGGTAAAACCCAGATGATCCACAAAAGGAATCTGAACGCCAAATGAAATACTCATGGTGAACGCAAACCCTTTTTAGCCGTGAATGATGGCGCTGACGCCACCGTCCACCGCCAACCATTGGCCGGTGATGTGCTTACCTGCAGCTGAGGCGTACAAAAGGGTCAGGCCTTTCAGGTCTTCGTCGTCACCCAAACGGCGCATCGGCGCGCCTTGGGCCATTTTGTCTGCGCCGAGTTTTTCAATCAGGCCGTTGGCCATTTTGGTCGGGAAAAAGCCCGGGCAAATCGCATTGACGGTGATGCCGTGCTCGCCCCACTCGCCTGCCAAGGCCCGGGTGAAGTTCACCACGGCACCTTTGGAGGTGTTGTAGGCGATGGTTTCCATGTCGGCCGGGTTGCCGGCCAAACCGGCAATCGAGGCGATGTTCACAATGCGCCCTTTTTGGCGAGGGATCATGCACAAATTGGCCACATGCTGCGACAAGATGAAGTAGCCACGCACGTTCAGGTTCATGACCTTGTCCCAAGCGGCAATCGGGTGTTCCTCAGCCGGTGCGCCCCAGGAAGCTCCGGCGTTGTTGATCAAAATGTCAATCGGCCCCATGCGCGCAACGGTCTCTTCGGCCAGGCGCCGGATGTCTTCTTCTTTGGCGCAATCAGCGGCGATGTACTGCGCGTCGATGCCGGCGCTTTTCAATTCAGCCACCGAGACTTCAAGGTCTTCGGCTTTGCGCGAGCTGAGCATGATGCGGGCACCCGCCTCGCCCAATGCATGGGCCATTTGCAGGCCCAGGCCGCGTGAGCCGCCAGTGACCAAAGCCACTTGGCCGGTTAAATCGAAGAGTTGTTGTACGGTGCGTGCCATGGTGGTGATCCTTTTAAGCAACAATGAAATCCATGCAGCGACGCTCTGTGACGACCGCTTTCATGAAGGGTTTGATGGCGAGATGATCCGGGTGATTCTGGTAAGCCGCTAGCACCTGTGCGTCATCCAGCAGCATATGGAGCACCAAATCATTCGTGCAGTCCATGCCGGGGGTGGCGGTGGCCACTTCAAAACTGCGGATGCCGGGCACCACTTGCGCGCAAGACATCAACAAGTCTTTGGCTCTCTGGAGGTTGGTGGCCTTGTCAGCCCCTTCGGCTTGATCGTGCAGGTTCCACATCACAATGTGTCGGATCATCAAAAGGCCTCCTCGGGCAGATTTGCGCAAGTGGGGTCCCGGCTGCTCACCACATTGAGCCAGGCGCCTATCTTGGGCAATTCATACCGGTAGAAATAACGGCAAGCGGCGCGACGTCCTTGCGCTGCGGGGCTCACATCGGCGTCCAAACTGCTGGCCATGTCCAGCCAGATCCAGGCGATCACGGTGTGACCAAAGGCTTGCAGATAAGGCACCGCGTTGGCCAGCGCCTGCGCGGGTTCGGCGCCCGCCCAGGCTTGCTGCGTGGCCTGACCGATCTGCGTCAAGGCCTCACGCAAAGCGGCGGCTTCTGGCGCCCAGGCTGATTCGGCTTGGGCCGCTGTGGCCCGCATGCGCTCGGCCAGCAGTTGCAGGCCGCGGCCGTTTTCCATCAAGACCTTGCGGCCGAGCAAATCCATGGCCTGGATGCCGTGCGTGCCTTCGTGGATCATGTTCAGGCGGTTATCGCGCCAGTACTGCTCCACCGGGAAGTCACGTGTGTAACCGTAGCCCCCGTGAATTTGAATCGCCAGGCTGTTGGCCTCAAGGCACCACTCGCTGGGAAAGCTTTTGACGATGGGGGTCAACACTTCGAGCAGCAGGCGGGCCACATCTGCGTCCTCGGCGGTCCCCGTGTGCTGCTCGTCGACCAAACGCGCGCTGTACAAAGCCAAGGCCAAAGCACCCTCGCAATAGGCTTTTTGCGCCAGCAGCATGCGCTTGATGTCCGCATGCTCAATGATCCGCACCTGCGGTTGACTGGCGTCTTTACCACCCGCGCCACTGGGGCGACCCTGGGGGCGGTTTTTCGCGTAATCCAAGCTGGCGTAGTAACCGGCCAAGCCCAGCACGGTGGCGGCCAAGCCCACGCCGATGCGGGCTTCGTTCATCATATGGAACATGCAACGCAGGCCCTCACCGGGTTTGCCCACCAGATAGGCCACGGCACCAGATTGTCCCCGCACGGGGTACTTGCCCTCGCCAAAGTTCAGCAAGGTATTGGTCGTGCCGCGCCAGCCACATTTGTGGTTCAAGCCAGCCAGAGCCACGTCATTGCGTTCGCCGGTAAGTTGCCCTTCGGTGTTCACCATTTTCTTGGGCACGATGAACAATGAAATGCCTTTGACCCCTGGGATCAGTTGGCCCTGGGCATCTGGAATTTTGGCCAACACCAAGTGAATGATGTTTTCAGACAACTCGTGCTCGCCCGCAGAAATCCACATTTTGTTGCCGGTCAAGCGGTAACGGGGGCCGAGGGGCTCGGCATCGAAGTCGTCGCCATCGGGAACCGCACGGGTCATCACGTCACTGAGTGACGAGCCGGCTTGAGGCTCGCTCAGGCACATGGTGCCTGAGAAACGCCCCGAGAATTCATTCAATGCAAACACCTTCTTTTGCATCTCTGTGCCGTGCACCATCAGCAAATTGGCATTGCCCGTGGTCAGCATGCCAGAGCCAATGCTCACCGAGGCGATGGAGAAAAAGGAGTTGGCTGCAGCTTCGACGGTATAGGGCAATTGCATGCCACCGATGTCATAGTTCTGCGCTGCGCTGAGCATGCCGGAAGCCGCATAGACGTCATAGGCATCTTGGGTGGCTTGCGGGAGAATGACCTTTTCGCCGTCAAATTGCGGCTCTTGGGTATCAACCAAACGATTGAAGGGCGCAAACTTTTCCCGGGCAATGCGCTCGCAGGTGTCGAGCACGGCATCGAAGGTTTCGCGACTGTGGTCCGCAAAGCGCTCACGGGACTGAAGGCGCTCAACTTGAAGCCAATCGTGCAGCAAAAAATCAACGGTGGGGCGCAAACTCATGGTGCTCATCCAAGTTCAAAAAATAAAAAAAGGCGGCCAGCTCAAAGCCAACCGCCCTTCGCGTTGATCAAGCATCAACGCGGCCCAACATCACAGCACTTCGAAAATGCCGCAAGCGCCCATGCCGCCACCGATGCACATGGTCACCGCCACGCGCTTGGCGCCGCGACGTTTGCCTTCAATCAAAGCGTGGCCGGTCAAACGCTGGCCGCTCACGCCGTAGGGGTGACCCACCGCAATCGCGCCACCGTTGACGTTCAGGCGATCAGCGGGAATGCCCAGCTTGTCGCGGCAATACAGCACTTGCACCGCAAACGCTTCGTTCAATTCCCACAGGTCAATGTCATTGACCGTCAGACCCAATCGCGCCAAAGCTTTTGGCACGGCGTAAACAGGGCCAATGCCCATTTCGTCGGGCTCGCAACCGGCCACGGCAAAACCCAGGAAACGGCCAATAGGCTTCAAACCTTTTTGCTCGGCCAGTTTTTCGTCCATCAAGACACACGCACCAGCACCGTCAGAGAACTGGCTGGCATTGCCCGCAGTAATCAAACCGCCGGGCAAGGCCGAGCGCAAACCTGCAATGGCTTCAACGGTGGTGCCTTCACGGGTACCTTCGTCTTTGCTCACGGTGACTTGTTTGGTCATCAAGCCCATGGTCTTGTCAGCCACACCCGCCAGCACCGTGATGGGGGCGATTTCGGCATCAAACAAGCCTGCAGCCTGGGCAGCACAGGCTTTTTGTTGACTGCCCGCGCCATACTCGTCCATGCGGTCGCGGCCGATGTTGTAGCGCTTGGCCACTTGCTCGGCGGTTTGCAGCATGCTCCAGTAAATCTCAGGCTTGGTCTTGGCCAAGGACAGGTCTTGCAGCATGTGCTGGTTCATTTCTTGTTGCACACAAGAGATGCTTTCCACGCCACCGGCCACATAGATCTGGCCTTCGCCCGCAATGATGCGCTGCGCCGCCAAAGCAATGGTTTGCAGACCCGAGGAGCAAAAACGGTTCACGGTCAAGCCGGAAACGGAAATGGGCAAACCGGCTTTCAAGGCGATTTGGCGAGCGATGTTGGCACCGGTTGCACCTTCAGGCGTGGCGCAACCCATGATCACATCCTCCACTTCGGCACCCTCAATGCCTGCGCGCTGCACAGCATGTTGCACCGCATGGCCGCCCAGGGTGGCGCCGTGGGTCATGTTGAAGGCGCCCTTCCAGCTTTTGGCCAGAGGCGTGCGTGCGGTCGAAACAATAACAACGTTGGTCATGATGGAAACCTTTCAGAGGGGGAACAGAGCTCAAAGTCTGTCCCGCAAAAAACAAAAAATCAGTTGAAGCTTTTGCCTTCAGCTGCCAGACGGGCCAAAAGCGGAGCAGGTTGCCAGAACGATGCATCATCGTGTGGATTCTGGGCAAAACGATTCATGGCTTGCACCACGTTGAACAGACCCACTTGGTCGGCGTACAACATCGGGCCACCGCGGAAAATCGGGAAGCCGTAACCGGTCAGGTACACCATGTCGATGTCGCTGGCCTTGCCGGCAATGCCGTCTTCCACAATGTGGGCGCCTTCGTTCACCAAGGCAAAGACCAAGCGCTGCACAATTTCTTCATCTGAAATCTTACGCGGCGTGATGCCTTGCGCAGCACGGTGTTTTTCGATCATGTCCACGACCACGGCGCTGGGGATGGCATCGCGTTTACCGGCTTGGTAGTCGTACCAACCGGCACCGGTTTTCTGACCGTAACGGCCCATTTCGCAGAGCAGGTCAGCGGTCTTGCTGTACATCATGTTGGGGCGTTCCAGCGCGCGGCGCTTGCGAATGGCCCAGCCAATGTCGTTGCCTGCCAAATCGCCCATGCGGAATGGCCCCATGGCAAAACCAAATTTCTCCACCGCTTTGTCCACTTGGGCGGGGGTGCAACCTTCGTCCACCAAGAAACCCGCTTGGCGGCTGTACTGCTCGATCATGCGGTTGCCAATGAAGCCGTCGCAGACGCCCGACACCACCGAGGTTTTCTTGATTTTCTTGCCCAAAGCCATCACGGTGGCCAAAACGTCTTTGCCTGTGTGGGCGCCGCGCACCACCTCCAGCAGTTTCATCACGTTGGCGGGGCTGAAGAAGTGCATGCCCACCACATCTTGCGGACGCTTGGTGAACGACGCGATTTTGTTCACATCCAAAGTGGAGGTGTTGGACGCCAAGATGGCGCCGGGTTTCATCACCTCGTCGAGCTTTTTAAACACAGCTTCTTTGACGCCCATTTCTTCAAATACCGCTTCAATCACCAGATCGGCTTGACCGATGTCGTCGTAACTCAGTGTGGTGGTCAACAGCGCCATGCGCTGCTCGTACTTGTCTTGCTTGAGCTTGCCTTTTTTGACCTGTGATTCGTAGTTCTTACGGATGGTGGCCACGCCCCGGTCCAGCGCGTCTTGCTTCATTTCCAGCATCTTGACGGGAATGCCCGCATTCAAGAAATTCATGGAAATGCCGCCGCCCATGGTGCCGGCGCCGATCACAGCCACGCTGTCGATGCTGCGTTTGGGGGTATCTTCCGGCACGTCCGCAATTTTGGATGCAGCCCGATCAGCAATAAAGATGTGACGCAGCGCGCGGCACTCGGGTGTGAACATCAAGTTGGTGAAAATTTCACGCTCGGTGACCATGCCGTCGTCAAACTTCTGCCGGGTCGCCGCTTGCACCGCGTCCACGCACTTGCCGGGTGCGGGAAAGTTTTTCGACATGCCTTTGACCATATTGCGCGCGAACTGGAAATACGCATCGCCTTGGGGGTGTTTGCAAGGCAGGTTTTTGACCAAGGGTTTGGGTGTTCCGTCAGCATGCGTCGCCGCCACTTTGCGGGCCAGAGTCAGCGCTTCTTCGGCCAGAGATTCAGCCGAAGCGGCCATTTGATCAAACAGCTTTTGACCAGGCAGCATGGCCAGCATTTCGCTCTTGATGGGTTCGCCACTGACAATCATGTTCAGCGCGGGTTCCACGCCAATCACGCGCGGTAAGCGCTGGGTGCCGCCGGCGCCAGGAATCAAACCCAGTTTGACTTCCGGCAGTGCGATGCTAGCGCCTGGTGCGGCAATGCGGTAGTGGCAACCCAATGCCAATTCCAAGCCGCCGCCCATGGCCACCGAGTGAATCGCGGCCACCACAGGTTTGGCGGAGTTTTCGCAAACCCGAATCACGCTCAGCAAATTCGGTTCTTGCGTCGCTTTGGGCGAGCCAAACTCACGGATGTCAGCGCCGCCCGAAAAGGCTTTACCAGCGCCGGTGATGACGATCGCTTTGACCGCACTGTCGGCATTGGCCTTGGCAATGCCATCGGTGATACCCACTCGTGTAGACAGACCCAAGCCGTTCACTGGCGGGTTGGCCATGGTGATCACTGCCACGTCGCCATGGACTTTGTATTCAGCCGTCATGCTTTATTTCCTCAGAAAGTGAAACGATTTACAAAATAGAACGGGCGTTCTTTTTTGTGATTTTAGGGTAAGTGATGAAAATTGAAACGGTCCAGTGTCGCAGTCGAGACGACTTTAGACTTCCAGCCATTCTTTGCGAATGTAATTGTCGGCGCGAAGGCCATCCGGCGTGCCATCGAACACGATGCTGCCATGGCCCATGACCAGGGCGCGGTCCGAGATACTCATGGCGATCGTGAGCTTTTGCTCAATCAACAGGACCGATATCCCTTTTTGTTTGAGCGTTTGCAGATACTGACCAACCAATTCCACGATCTTCGGCGCCAAGCCTTCTGTAGGCTCATCAATGATGATCAACTCGGGGTCACCCATCAAGGTGCGGCACAGCGTCAGCATTTGCTGCTCACCCCCCGACAAAACTCCGGCCTCGGTATGTTGGCGTTCTTTCAATCGCGGAAACATGTCGTACATGTCGTCAAACGACCAACGGCCATTTTGGCCCGAACGCTTTTGCCCCAGCATCAAATTTTGGTGCACGGTCAGTTTAGGGAAAATTTCACGGTTCTCAGGCACATATCCGATACCCAAGTGGGCAATTTCAAAGGCCTTTTTGCCCAAGATGGATTTGCCTTTCCAGAGAATTTCACCTTCGCAGTCAACCAATCCCATGATGGCTTTCGCGGTGGTGGAGCGGCCTGAGCCGTTTCGACCCAACAAGGCCACGATTTCACCCGGCGCGACATGAAAGCCCACGCCATGCAAGACATGGCTTTTGCCGTAGAAGGCATGCAAGTTGTTGATGTTCAACATTTCAGTGTCCTCCCGATTGCGTGTCCGCGACCGCAGAGCCTAAATAAGCCTCTTGGACTTTCGAATTGGCCCTGACCGCTTCAGGCACATCAAAGGCAATCACCTCGCCATAGACGACCACCGCAATCTTGTCGGCCAGACCAAACACCACACCCATATCGTGCTCCACGGTGAGCAGGGTTTTGCCTTCGGTCACCGACTTGATCAGGCTGATGAAACGGGTGGTTTCACTTTTGCTCATGCCGGCGGTGGGCTCGTCCAGCAAAATGACATCAGAACCACCCGCGATGGTCACACCGATCTCCAAGGCGCGTTGCTCCGCATAAGTGAGGTTCATGGCCAAAACATCGCGCTTTTTATCGAGCTTGATCATCGCCAAGAACTTCTCGGTCTGTTCATTCGCATCGCGCAGACCCGACAAAAACTTCAGGAAGGTGTATTTGTAGCCCAGGCTCCAAAGCACGGCGCAGCGCAGGTTTTCAAACACGCTCAGCTTGGGAAAGATGTTGGTGATTTGGAAACTGCGCGACAACCCCATGCGGTTGATCTCGTAGGGTTTTTTGTGTGCAATGGCTTGACCGTTGAGCAAAATCTCACCGCTGGTGGGGCCAAAGCGCCCACTGATCAAATTGAACAAGGTGGATTTTCCAGCGCCATTGGGGCCAATGATGGCCACTCGTTCGCCAGGTTGGACCGCCAAATTGACGCCACGGATAATTTCCGTTTTGCCAAAACTTTTGCGCAAATCTTTGAGTTCGAGTGCGTAGGACATCACGCAGTCTCCCGGCGTTTAATTTCTTTTTCAATATCGGTCTGAATCAGACCCCACTCATGCAGGTAGTGTCGGCGCGTGACTTCGAACAAGCCCAGACCGGTGAACATCACCAAGGCCGAACCGACCCAGCTGTCTATGCCCTTGGCATTCAGTGTCACACCCATGAATTTCAAGGTGTCCCCCAAAGCCGCATTCAGTTGCAGGTGGTAGATCATTTCGATCATGGCGCCAGCGCCCATCAACATGACCAAGCCCGTCAAGAACAAGCCCAAATAACTCACCCCAATCTGTCGCAGCTTGCCAAATGAAGCCACCCGCAGGTTCATCATCAACAAGCTGGCAAAGCCGCCTGGTGCATAAATAACCATGAACAGGAAGACCAGGCCCAAGTACAGCAACCAGGCTTTGGTGAATTCAGACAACAGCACAAAAGCAATCACCATCAAAATCGCGCCCAAAATGGGACCAAAGAAGAAGGTGGCACCGCCCAAAAAGGTGAACAGCAAATACGCGCCTGAGCGACCTGCGCCCACCACTTCGGCGGTCACGATTTCAAAGTTCAATGCGCCCAAACCACCGGCAATACCGGCAAACAAACCCGCAATGATGAACGACAGGTAACGCACGCGCTGCGTGTTGTAGCCGATGAACTCGACACGCTCAGGGTTGTCGCGAACCGCATTCAAAATGCGACCCAAAGGGGTTTGCGTGAAGGCATACATCAAAGCCACGCAGACAAAGGTGTAGATCGCAATCAGATAGTAAATCTGCGTTTGGGGCCCGTAGGTGATGCCCAAAAAGGCGTCACCCGAAACCCGGTTGCCGGAAACGCCGGCTTCGCCGCCAAAGAACTCAGAGAACATCAAGGACATGGCAAACACCAACTCGGCCACACCCATGGTGATCATGGCAAACGGTGTGCCCGATTTACGGGTTGTCACATAGCCGAGCAAGACGGCAAAGCCCATGCCGGCCAAGCCGCCGACCAAGGGCACCAAACTCACGGGCAGGTTCAGGGTACCCGCCGTGACCATGTTCAAGGCGTGAATCGCCATATAGGAGCCCAAGCCGGTGTAAACCGCATGACCAAAACTGAGCATGCCGCCCTGCCCCAACAAAATGTTGTAGGACAGACAAGCAATGATGGCAATGCCCATTTGCGCCAACATGGTGGCCGACAACTGACTGGTGAAAATCAGTGGCGCTACCCACATGACCAAGGCAAACAGGCTCCAGATGATCCAGCGCCCCACATTGAAGGGTTTGAATTTGTAATAGGTGTTCATGATTTAGCCCTCCCTGGTTCCCAAAAGGCCCTTGGGGCGGAAGATCAAAATCAGCACCAAAAACAGGTAAGGCAAAATCGGCGCCACCTGAGACAGGGTGAGTTTTACAAACGAGTTTTCACGTGCCGCATCACTGAGCGTCAGACCCAGTTGGCCCGCCAAACTGATGAAGGAGTAATCAAAAGCCACCGCAAAGGTTTGAATGACGCCAATCAGCACCGAGGCCAAAAATGCGCCGGACAAAGAGCCCATGCCGCCCACCACCACCACCACAAAGATAACCGACCCTACGGTTGCGGCCATGGCCGGTTCCGTGACAAACGTGCTGCCACCGATCACGCCAGCCAAGCCGGCCAAACCGGTCCCAGCACCAAAGACCAGCATGAACACGCGCGGCACGTTATGACCCAAGGACTCGGCCATTTCAGGATGCGTCAACGCGGCCTGAATCACCAAGCCAATGCGTGTGCGCGTGAGCAGCAACCACAAGCCGAGCAGCATCATCAAAGCCACCAGCATCATGAAGCCGCGCGTCGCAGGAAAAGGTGAACACACCACGCGAATCGCGGCATCGGCACTGCTGCACAACTCGGCGGGCGCAGCGCCCCACAGCAAGCTCAATCCTTGCACCGAATGATTGATCAAGGTGAAGGCGGAGCCGCGTAACACATCAGGTGCAGTGAACTCGACGGCCGTGCGGCCCCAGATCAGCTGGACCAATTCCAACACAATGTAGGACAGGCCAAAAGTCACCAGCAACTCAGGCACGTGCCCGAACTTGTGCACCTTGCGCAGCGTCAGACGCTCCACCATTGCACCGCAAGCCCCCACCAGCAAAGGGGCCACGATCAAGGCGGGCCAAAAGCCCACCCAACCGGCAATGGTGTAACCGAAATAGGCACCCACCATGTAAAAGGAAGCATGTGCAAAATTAAGCACACCCATCATGCTGAAAATCAAAGTCAATCCGGAACTGAGCATGAAGAGCAACAGCCCGTAACTAAGGCCATTGAGCATGGAGATGATGAAAAACTCCATAAAAACTTTCTAGGCCCAACAACGGCCTAACTGCGTTACATCAAGCAACGCCCTCAAAATTGAAGGACTTGCTCACTCAAAAGAAGAGGCCCGAAACACCCAAGTGAATCGGGCCCCCACGAACAAAGCCAAAGGCTGGATCAGCCTGGACGTTTCATCTGGCAGCTGGTTGGCGTGCTCGAAACATAGGATGGGAATTCCTTGACTGGGGCCAGTGTCATGGTGGTGTTTTCTGGGCTGTAAGGGTACTTCTTGTCGGCCTTTTGCCACACCGTCATGTACAGAGGCTGCTGCAACTGGTGATCGGCTTTGCGGATCTCGACTTCACCATTGAAGTTGTTGTATTTCAAACCTTCCAAAGCTGCGGCCACTTTCACAGGGTCCGTGGACTTGGCCTTGGCCATGGCTTCACTCAAGGCGCCGTAAATGGAGATCACAGAGCCTGTGTAAAAGTCGTCGTTGTATTTGGTCTTGAACTCGGCCATCCATTTGGTCATGTCGCCGCCCATGTTGTAGTGGGCGTAGGCGATTTGAAAGACCCGCCCCGCACCGGTCGTGCCCAGCGCGGTCGGTGTCCCTGTCACGCCGGTGTAATAGGTGTAGAACTTGCCGTTGTAGCCGCCTTCGTTGGCCGCTTTGACCAGCAAAGCCAAGTCAGAGCCCCAGTTGCCTGTAATGACCGTGTCTGCGCCCGAAGCCTTGATTTTGGCAATGTAGGGCGCAAAGTCGCGTACTTGGGCCAAGGGATGCAAATCTTCGCCGACGATCTGCACATCAGGACGCTTGCGTGCCAAATTCTCTTTAGCGAACTTGGCGACCTGTTGGCCATGCGAATAGTTCTGGTTGAACAGGTAGACCTTCTTGATGTCCTTGTCGTCCTTCATGAAGGTCGTCATGGCTTCGATCTTCATCGACGTGTCAGCATCAAAACGGAAATGCCAGTAGCTGCATTTGCTGTTGGTGAAGTCAGGATCCACAGCCGAGTGGTTCAAGAAAATCACTTCTTTGCCAGGATTGCGCTCGTTGTGTTTGTTCACCGCTTCAATCAATGCGCCAGCCACCGAGGAGCCATTGCCCTGGGTGATGTAACGCACGCCTTGGTCCATGGCGGTTTTCAGGGCGTTCAAACTTTCAGCGGGGCTGAGTTTGTTGTCCAAGCCAATGACTTCAAATTTGACACCCGCTGGATTTTTTTGACTGAATTTTTCAGCAAAAAACTGGAAGCTCTTGAGTTGGTTGCTGCCCACAGGCGCCATCAAACCTGACAAGGGATCGATCCAAGCAATTTTGACCGTCTCACCTTTTTGGGCGAAGGCACCAGCGGCACACAAGGCCAAACCAGCAAAAGCAACAGCACGAACAGCAAATTTCATTAGGTAACTCCAAGGACAACAGAATGCCGTCAGCGTAACGTGTTTGCAGGAGGGCTCTGCTCGGGGTTTGTCCCTAGATCTATCACCCTTGCGACTGCATTTGTGTCAAGTCAAATACAACTTAAAAAAACACGCTGCGCTGCCCATTAAATTCCTGGCAAGGTGTAACCAATGAGTTGTTCCCGCAACTTGGTTTTGAGCATTTTCCCGGTGGCCCCCAATGGAATCGATTCGACAAAAACTGCATCATCCGGAATTTGCCACTTGGCTGTTTTACCCTCAAAGAAAGCAATCAACTCATCGCGGCTGACTTCAGACCCTGACTTTTTCACGACGCACACAATCGGCCGTTCATCCCACTTAGGGTGTCGCACGCCGATACAGGCCGCCATCGCCACGGCCGGGTGCGACATGGCGATGTTTTCAATCTCGATGGAGCTGATCCATTCGCCACCGGACTTGATCACGTCTTTGCTGCGGTCGGTGATTTGCATAAAGCCGTCTTCGTCAATCGTGGCCACGTCGCCGGTGGGGAACCAACCCTCCACCAAAGGCGCAGGCCCTTCTTGTTTGAAATACTCGCGTACCACCCACGGGCCTTTGACCAGCAGGTCGCCGTAGGCTTTGCCATCATGCGGCAACGCTTGGCCTGCATCGTTGACGATTTTCATATCGATGCCGTAAATCGCCCGGCCCTGCTTCAAGCGGATCTTCATTTGCGCATCGGCCGGCAGACTCAAGTGCTTATTTTTCAAAGTGCACAAGGTGCCCAAAGGGCTCATCTCCGTCATGCCCCAAGCATGCAACACGTCCACGTTGTAGTCGTTACGAAAGGACTCGATCATGGCGGGTGGGCAAGCGGAACCGCCGATCACGGTGCGGGTCAGTTTGGAGAACTTCAGACCGTTGGGCTTCATGTGACCCAAGAGCATTTGCCACACGGTGGGTACGCCGGCCGCAAAGGTGACGCCCTCGGCCTCGATCAATTCGTACACCGATTTACCGTCCATCGCCGGGCCGGGGAACACCAGTTTCGCGCCAGTCATGGCGGCGCTGTAAGGAATGCCCCAGGCGTTGACGTGGAACATGGGCACGACGGGCAAGATCGAATCGCGTGCCGAAATGCACATCACGTCGGGCAATGCGGCTGCAAAGGCATGGAGGATGGTCGAACGGTGGCTGTACAACGCGGCCTTGGGGTTGCCCGTGGTGCCGCTGGTGTAACACATGCTCGAGGCCAGGTTCTCGTCCAGTTGCGGCCAGGTGTACTGATCGGACTCGCCGCCAATCCACGCTTCGTAACTTTTTAAATTGGGAATGCCGGTGTCCGCAGGCAATTTGTCAGCGTCGCACAGCGCAATCCAATGCTTGATGGTGGTGCATTTGGCGTGGACAGCTTGCACGATGGGCAAGAAGGTCATGTCAAAGCACATGACTTCGTCTTCGGCGTGGTTGGCAATCCAGGCGATTTGATCGGGGTGCAAACGGGGGTTGACCGTATGCAAAACGCGGCCTGAACCACTGACGCCGAAATACAGCTCCAAATGGCGGTAACCGTTCCAAGCCAAGGTGGCAACACGGTCGCTTTGACCCAGTTGCATCGCGTCCAGTGCGTTGGCCACACGGTGCGAGCGCAACGCCACATCGGCCCAGGTGTAGCGATGGATATCACCTTCCACCCGGCGTGAGACCACTTCGCCATCGGCATGGTGGCGCGCGGCAAAATCGATCAAGGAAGAAATTTGCAAGGACTGCTGTTGCATCAAACCGAACATGGACGGGGTCTCCTGGTAATCAGAACGAAAAGGGGTTGCCAGCGTTTGTAACATGACTTCTCGCCTCCTCCCGCCTTTCCCTGCCGGTACCTATAGCCGTGGATATTTTGGGGCCTTGCCACCCCATGGACAATACAGCCCATGTCCACTTTGAAGCAGCCCCCCAGCGAAACGCTTGTTTGGCGCAATCGTTTCGCCAGTTTAGGCGAGACTTTTTTTACCCACTTGTCCCCTTCGCCCTTACCCGCACCCTATTGGATCAGTCACAACCCGCTTTTGCTGTCTGAACTCGGTTGGCCCACCCAGGGTCTGAGCTCGCCAGACGCCTTGCTGGCATTCAGTGGTTGCGCCATTCCTGAGGGTGCAGTGCCTTTGGCCAGTGTTTACAGCGGACACCAATTTGGCCATTGGGCGGGTCAGTTGGGTGACGGACGGGCTTTGTCCCTGGGCGATGTGGACTCGGTCCAAGGACCACAAGAAATCCAACTCAAAGGCGCAGGGCCCACGCCCTATTCGCGCCGTGGCGATGGCCGGGCGGTTTTGCGCTCCAGCATCCGGGAGTATTTGTGCAGCGAGGCCATGCATGGACTGGGCATCGCGTCGACCCGCGCCCTGTGTTTAACCGGATCGCCCCAACCTGTGCGCCGTGAAGACATCGAAACCGCCGCTGTGCTGACCCGCGTGGCCCCCAGTTTTGTGCGCTTTGGCCACTTTGAACACTTTGCGGCCAACAACCAGCTCAAGGACATGAAAACCCTGGCCGATCACGTGATCAACCATCATCTGCCTGAGTGCGTCACACGCGCCGCTGAAGGGCAGCACCAAGGCAATGTCTACGCCGCCCTGCTGCAAGTGGTCACCGAGCGGACCGCGCTGATGTTGGCACAGTGGCAGGCGGTCGGCTTTTGTCATGGCGTGATGAATACCGACAACATGAGCGTCCTGGGCTTGACCTTGGATTACGGGCCCTTCCAATTTTTAGACGGCTTCAACCCCAGCCACATTTGCAACCACTCTGACCACCAAGGCCGTTACGCCTACCAACGCCAACCCCAAGTCGCCTATTGGAATTTGTTTTGCTTGGGCCAAGCCCTAGCACCTTTGATCAACGACCAAGAACTGACCTTGGCGGTGTTGGAGTCCTATAAAACTATTTTTCCACAAGCCTTTGACTGCGCCATGGCGCTCAAATTGGGCTTGCCCAATGAGGTCACTGCCCTGGGCGAGCCAGGCCCTGCGCGCGAATTGAGCGAAAGCCTGCTGGCTTTGATGGCCCAAGAACAAGTGGACTACACCGTTTTTTGGCGACGATTGAGTCATGCAGTGGCGACCCCCCTTGAAACGACAGACGCATCGGTGGCGGCCTGGGCCTCGGTGCGCGATTTGTTTTTAGACCGCCCGTCGTGGGATCAGTGGCATGGACGCTATGCCACTCAACTGGCCCTGCGAGATCAGGCCCAGGCTGGGCGCAGCATGTTGGCCCACAATCCCAAATATGTTTTGCGCAACCATTTGGCCGAAATCGCCATCCGGCAGGCCAAATTGGGCGACTTCAGCGAGGTGGAAACGCTGTTGACCTTGTTACAGTCGCCTTTTGACGAACACCCCGAGCACGAGGCTTACGCCGAACTGCCGCCCGCTTGGGCCTCCACCATTGAAATCAGTTGCTCCTCATGAACACTTCCCTGCCCCAAACCGATGCCGAATGGCGCGCTCACTTGACCGCCAAAGGCGCTGAACCCGTGGCCTTTGAAGTCACGCGTCGCGCCTCGACTGAAAGACCATTTACCGGCAAATACGAGGGCCATTGGCAACCCGGTCAGTACCGCTGTATTTGCTGCGACGCTGAGCTGTTCAGCTCGGAGACCAAATTTGACGCAGGTTGCGGCTGGCCCAGTTTTTACCAAGCCGCACGCGAAGGCGCCGTCTTGGATCGGGTCGACCGCAGCCATGGCATGACCCGGGTGGAATCTGTCTGCGCCCAATGCGGCGCCCATTTAGGTCATGTGTTTGAAGACGGCCCGCAGCCCACCGGCCTGCGCTACTGCATGAA
>CAIWWN010000031.1 GCA_903916355.1 uncultured Burkholderiales bacterium
GAAGCCATCGTTTGCAACATCGGTCACTTTGACAACGAAATCGATGTGGCTTCGCTCGAGCAGTGCCAATGGGACGAGATCAAGCCCCAGGTTGACCATGTCATCTTCCCTGATGGCAAGAAGATCACCCTGCTGGCCAAAGGCCGTCTGGTCAACCTCGGCTGCGCCACTGGTCACCCCAGCTTTGTGATGTCCTCCAGCTTTGCCAACCAGACTATTGCCCAAATCGAATTGTTCACCAAGCAGGGCGAATACGAGTCCGGCAAGGTCTACGTGTTGCCTAAGCACCTGGACGAAAAAGTGGCCCGTCTGCACCTGAAGAAAGTCGGCGCCATGCTGACCGAACTGAGCGACGAGCAAGCGGCCTATATTGGCGTGTCGAAAAATGGTCCTTACAAGGCCGATACCTACCGTTATTGATGCGCATTGACCAACTGTTGGTAGAACGCGGTTTGGCCGCCTCGCGCTCACAAGCGCAGCGGCTGATCGCAGCGGGCGTCACCTGGCGCTTGCACCCGGGCGATTGGCGCCCTGTCGGTAAAAACCGCGACGAGGTTCCTGAAACGGCCGAGTTGCTGTTGCAAGACGATGCGGAGTCACGCTACGTGTCGCGCGGCGGCCTCAAGCTGGAAGGCGCTTTGCGCCAAACCGGCTTGCGTGTGGAAGGTCTGCGCTGCCTGGATGTGGGGCAAAGCACCGGCGGCTTTACCGACTGCTTGCTGCAACTCGGCGCGGCCGAGGTGGTGGGCGTGGATGTGGGCCATGCGCAGGTGCATGAACGCATTCGCGCCGACGAGCGGGTGACTTGCATCGAAGGCGTGAACGCACGCGAACTGCAGTTGGACGATGAACGCATTCCCGAGGGCACCGAGGGTTTTGATGTGATGGTGGGCGATGTGTCCTTCATTTCATTGACCCTGGTGCTGCCGGGTGTGGTGCACTTTTTAAAACCTGAGGGCCAGTTGCTGATGCTGGTCAAGCCGCAGTTCGAGCTGCAACCGGGCCAGGTGGGCAAGCACGGCATCGTGCGCGACCCCGCGCTGTATGACTTCGTGCAAGAGCGCGTAAAAACCACTTTGACGGCGCTGGGCCTGAAGGTCACGGCCTGGATGGACAGCGTGATCGACGGCGGCGACGGCAACAAAGAATTTTTTGTCCAAGCGGTGTGGGCCAAGCCCAGCACCGTGCTGGCGCAGCGTGAGCAAATGCGCCAAGACAGCGACGCTGCCGCCGCCAAAGCGGTGCAGGACGCCTTGGACGATTACTGAAAGCGAAGGAATTGGCAGAGATGAACACGTCTTTGAAAGTGCCGGTGAGTTTGGAATTTTTTCCGCCCAAGACCCCCGAAGGGGCTGAGAAACTGCGCGCCGTGCGCGCACAGCTTTATGCTTTAAAGCCCGAGTTTTGCTCGGTCACCTACGGTGCGGGCGGCTCCACCCAGGCCGGCACCTTTTCCACGGTGAACGAGATTTTGGCCGAAGGCGTGGCTGCGGTCTCGCATTTTTCATGCATTGGCGCCACCCGTGAGTCGGTGCGTGCCGAGCTGCAAACGCTCAAAACCATGGGCGTGAAGCGTTTGGTGGCCTTGCGCGGCGATTTGCCCAGCGGCTACGGTGCGGGCGGCGAGTTCACCTACGCCAGCGATTTGGTGGCCTTTATCCGCGCTGAAACCGGGCGCGACTTTCACATTGAAGTGGCGGCCTACCCTGAAATTCACCCGCAAGCCAAGTCGGCCGATGCCGATCTCCAGGCCTTTGTGACCAAGGTGAAAGCCGGCGCGGATTCGGCCATCACCCAGTATTTTTACAACTCCGACGCCTACTTCCGGTTTGTCGACGATGTCTACAAATTGGGCGTGGACGTGCCGATCGTGCCCGGCATCATGCCGATCACCAGCTCGACACAGTTGCTGCGCTTCTCCGACGCCTGCGGCGCCGAGATCCCGCGTTGGATTCGTTTGCGCCTGCAAAGCTTTGGCGACGACACCGCCTCCATCAAGGCCTTTGGCCTGGACGTGGTGGCCGACCTGTGCGAGCAGTTGTGCAACGGCGGCGCGCCCGCTTTGCACTTCTACAGCATGAACCAAAGTGCCGCCACCCTGGAAATCGCTCGCCGGTTATGATGCGCACCGGGAGTGGATATGAACTACAAACGATTCTTTTTTACTGGCAAGGTCTGGCTGGCCGCTGAGCTGCTGGTGCTCTTGCTGCTGGCCAGCTCGGGCGCTTGGGCCAACGACATTCGGGGTGAAGTGCGCAGCGATGCGCCAGCCGCCCCCTTGGAGCATGCCGTCAATGCGGTTGAAGCCATGGCCATGGAGGCTGCGCGCGACACAGCCGCAAGTGCAAGCAGCGCAACCGCGATGTCAACATCCCCGCGGCAGACCCCTTTGGTGGCTGTGCAGGATGCAGTGAAGAGTGTTCTGAATTCAGCCCTGGAGACCGTGCAGTCCAACAGCCTGGTCGAAGCCGGCATGGCGTCTTGGTATGGCTCGGCCTTTCAAGGCCGGCGCACCGCCAGCGGCGAGCGTTTTGACATGAACCAGTTGACCGCTGCCCACAAGACCTTGCCCTTGGGCACGGTGGTGCAGGTGCGCAACCCTTTGAATGGCAAAACCGTGGATGTGACGATCAATGACCGGGGGCCTTTTATCAAAGGCCGGATCATCGACTTGAGTTACCGCGCGGCCTTGGCCTTGGGCATTGTGCAAGCGGGCCGGCAGCCGGTGGAAGTGCACCGGCGCTGAGCCGACTTTCACACCGCTAATCCAGGAGTCAACGCTCGTCGTAACTGATCACCAACGCGTTCGATGTGGGTCGTGCCTGGCAGCTCAGCACAAAGCCTTGGTCAGACTCCCAAGGCTCCAGCGTGAAGTTTTTGTCCATCACCACCGAGCCTTGCATCACCTTGGCGCGGCAGGTGCAGCACACCCCCCCTTTGCACGAATAAGGCAGGTCCAGGCCCGAGGCCAGCGCCACGTTGAGCACGTGTTCGTCGGCATTCATCTGCATCTCGTGCGACTTGCCGTCGAGCACCACGGTCAGGGTAATTTGTCCCTGTGATTGACCCGATGTGCCCAACACCGCTTTTTGGCGCTCGCCTGCGGGCAGGGCCTCCAGGGTGGGTGAGGTGAAGCGTTCGCTGTGGATGCGGTTGGCGGGCACGCCAGCGGCCAGCAGCCCTTTTTCGGTGGCTTCGATCATTGCTTCAGGGCCGCAAATAAACACCTCGTCCATGCTGGCAGCGGGCAACAGGGCTTGCACCAGGTCGTGCACCTTGGCTTGGTCGATCCGGCCTTCCAACAAGGGCGCTTCTTGCGCCTGGCGGGACAGCACATGGATCAAGGTCAAGCGGCTGGGGTAGCGGTCTTTCAGGTCTTGCAAAGCTTCGTTGAACATCACGCTGCTCATGCGGCGGTTGCCATACACCAAGGTGAATTTGGACTCGGGCTGCTCTTGCAAGCTGCTGGCCATGATGGACAGGATGGGCGTGATGCCCGAGCCTGCGGCAAAGCCCACGCGGTGCAGCGCACGCGGGCGCTGCGAGACAAACCGGCCTTCGGGTGGCATCACCCGCAAGCTGTCGCCGGCTTTGAGTTGGGTGGCCGCCCAGTTAGAGAACACGCCGCCTTGCACCGGTCGGATGCCCACTTCCAACTCGCCTTGCGCCTGCAGGTGCTGGCGCGTGGAGCTGATGGAGTAGCTGCGGCGCACGTCCTGGCCGTCAATCGTCGCGCGCAAGGTCAAAAACTGACCGGGCTGGAACTGAAAGTTGTCCTGCAAAGCCGCAGGGACTTGCAAGCTGATGGCCACCGCGCCCGCAGCTTCGGGGGTGATGCGGGCCACGGTGAGTTCGTGAAAACGGGGGGCAACAGACGACATGGTGGGATCGCGGCGGGCGCGCTTCAATAGGGTTTGAAATAGTCAAAAGGCTCCAAGCAGGCCAGGCATTTGTACATGGCCTTGCAGGCGGTGGAGCCAAAGTGAGAGGTCTCGGTGGTGTTCACTGACCCGCATTGCGGGCAGGCCACCGGTGGGCGAGGCAAAGCGCGGGCGGCAAACTGCACCACGTTGTGCGAGGGTGCTTCGCAGGCGTGCGGCGGTGCAATGCCGTAGGCGCGCAATTTGTCTTTGGCAGGCTGGCTCATCCAGTCGGTGGTCCAGACCGGGGCCAGTTGTGTCACCACCTTGGCGCTCAGGCCTTGGCCACGCAGCGCAGCTTGCACATCGTCTTCAATCTGGCCCATGGCGGGGCAGCCGCTGTAAGTAGGGGTGATGACGACTTCCAACGCATCGGCCGCACCGCGCACCTCGCGCAAAATGCCCAGCTCATGCAAAGTGATGACCGGGATTTCGGGGTCGGTCAAAGGCGCGAGCAGCGCCCACACCTGCGCATGCAGGTCCTGAAGCGACTGCGCACGCCGGTCCTGAAGCGACTGCGCGTGCAGGTCTTGGAGCGACAGCGCAGGCGTATTCATCTCACCAAGTGGCGTTGGGGTGGGCACGGGCCAAGCTTTGCATTTCGGCCAGCACAAAGCCCAGGTGCTCGGAGTGCACGCCTTGTTTGCCCGTGGGCACATAGCCGCCCTCGGCCGGGCGCTGCAGCGTGGCTTCGCTCAAGGCGGCGTCCACAATGGCGTTCCAGTCGGCTTGCAAAGCCGTCACCTCGGTGCCCAGGCCCGACTGCAGCGCGCTCTGCTCGTGCGCGCTGGCCGTCCAAAACTCTTGGGTGTAGGCGAACAAATGGTCGACCGCGCTTTGCGCACGTGCGTGCGACTCGACCGAGCCATCGCCCATGCGCAGCAGCCAGTCGCGCGCATGGCGCAGGTGGTAGCGCGATTCTTTCAGCGACTTGGCGGCAATGGCGGCCAGTTGGCTGTCGCTGGAGCTTTGCAGGCGGTCCCAGAGCAGCACCATGAAAGCGCTGTAAAAAAAGTTACGCACGATGGTGGTGGCAAAGTCGCGGTCGCTCGCCGCCGTGGGCAGCAAGGCGCTGCTGTGCGGCAACTCCAGCAAGGTGTAGTTCAGAAAATCGGGCACATCGCGAAAGTAGGCCAGCGAGTCTTCGCTTGCGCCGTGGCCCAGCAACTCGGCGGCGCGTTGGTACAGCAAGCGCGCTTGGCCGATCAGATCCAGGCTGTTGTTGGCCAAGGCAATGTCTTCTTCCAGAATAGGGCCGTGGCCGCACCATTCGGCGTTGCGCTGCCCCAGGATCAAGGCGTTGTCGGCCAGGTGCAAAAGATAAGTCGCGTTCATCACATGTGGCCCACTTCGTCGGGGATGACATAGAAAGTGGGGTGGCGGTAAATCTTGTCGCTCGACGGTTCAAAGAATTCCGATTTATCGTTGGGCTCGCTGGCGGTGATGGCGGCTGAAGGCAGGACCCAAATGCTCACGCCTTCTTGGCGGCGGGTGTACACGTCGCGGGCCATTTGCAAAGCGTGTTGCGCGTCTGAGGCGTGCAGGCTGCCGCAATGCTTGTGTTCCAGGCCTTGCTTGCTGCGGACAAAAATTTCCCACAGCGGCCACTCGCTGAGGGCTTTGGCGTTGTTGGCGTTGTTCATGCGGCTTCCTTCAATGAACGGGCTTGTTGTTTGCGGGCGTGGGCCAGGGCGGCGTCGCGCACCCATTGGCCATCGTTCCAGGCTTTGACGCGGGTCGCCAGGCGCTCTTTGTTGCAAGGGCCGTTGCCGTTGACGGTGGCCCAGAATTCGTCCCAGTCGATCTGGCCGTAGTCGTGGTGACCGCGCGCTTCGTTCCATTTCAAATCCGGGTCCGGCAGGGTCACGCCCAGCACCGCGGCTTGCGGCACGGTGGCGTCGACAAACTTTTGCCGCAAGTCGTCATTGCTGATGCGCTTGATGCCCCAGCGCATGCCTTGCACGCTGTTGGGGCTGTCGGCGTCGGGCGGGCCGAACATGGCCAGGCATTTCCACCACCAGCGGTTCACCGCGTCTTGCACCATGGCTTTTTGCTCAGCCGTGCCTTGCATCATCACCAGCAAGGCTTCGTAGCCTTGGCGTTGGTGGAAAGATTCTTCTTTGCACACCCGGATCATGGCGCGCGCGTAAGGGCCGTAGGAGCAGCGGCACAGCGGGATCTGGTTCATGATGGCGGCGCCATCGACCAGCCAGCCGACCACGCCCACATCAGCCCAGTTGAGGGTGGGGTAGTTGAAGATGGAGCTGTATTTGGCCTTGCCGGTGTGCAACGCGTCCAGCATCTGGTCGCGGCTGGTACCCAAGGTCTCGGCGGCGCTGTACAGGTACAGGCCGTGGCCGCCTTCGTCTTGCACCTTGGCAATCAGAATGGCTTTGCGCTTGAGGCTGGGGGCGCGGCTGATCCAGTTGCCTTCGGGCAGCATGCCCACAATTTCGCTGTGCGCATGTTGGCTGATTTGCCGCACCAAGGTCTTGCGGTAGGCCTCGGGCATCCATTCGCGCGGTTCGATTTTGCCGTCGGCGTCAATGCGGGCGTCAAACTGCGCCTGCAAGGCGGCGTCTTGCGCATTCAAGGCTTGGGGCACGGCTTTCAGGCCGGCTGAAGGGGTCGCCTCCGCGCTGTCGGGGACGTTGAAAGATTGGGTGTACAAGAGCTTCTCCTGCGCCTGCAATTTGGGGCGCCAAGAGAAAGTATAGCAATTAACCGACCGACCGGTCGGTTAATTGGCGTTTGCTGAATAGGGATTTATCCTAGTCGGCAGGCCTTCGGGTCAGGAATGTTCCAGGCTGAAGCTGTGTCCCGTGCCCCGTGCCAAAGCCGGGCCGATCACATCCACCGCTTCGCGCAGCTTGTCTTTCAGGCTGAAGGGCGGGTTGATGATGACCACGCCGCTGGCGGCCAAGCCGGCGGTTGTGCCGTCTTCGTGGCGGCCGATCGACAAGGTCGCATGCAACCAAGGTTTGTGCGCTTGATTGGCCAAAGTTTTGAGTCGCTTGGGCAGGTCGTGCGCCTCGACCCGGGCAATGATCGGGTACCAGACCACATAGGTGCCGGTGGCAAAGCGCTTCAAGCAGTCCTGGATGGTGCTGGTGACTTTGCCGTAATCGGACTTGATTTCATAGCTCGGATCAATCAACACCATGGCGCGCCGAGACCCGGTGGACGAGGGCGGCGGCGGCAAGAGCTTTTTCAGCGACTCAAAACCGTCTTCACGCGCAATCATGATGGCGCGACCCGCATCCAACTGGGCCACGTTGGAGGCCAGGGTTTTGGCGTCGGTCGGGTGCATTTCAAACAATTTGAGGCGATCGCGGCTGGCGTGGCGCATCAAATGGTGAATGATGAATGGCGAGCCGGGGTAGATTTTGGCTTTGCTTTTGGGGTTGAAGTGGTCGACGACGTCCAAATAATCCTGCAGCGCTTCGGGAATGGCGGAATTGCCTTCGAGCGCCTTGAGCAGTTTGAAAATACCGTACTGGGCTTCGCCGCCAGTCTCGGTAAAATCGCCGTCCAGCCGGTACAGGCCGGCGCCGGCATGGGTGTCGATCAGGGTCAGGCCCGGATCTTTGTGCATCAGGTGTTTGAGCGTGGCCACCAGGGCGACGTGTTTGAGCACATCGGCATGGTTGCCGGCATGAAAGGCGTGGCGATAACTGAACATGGCTTGATGGTAACCAAGTTCTTCCGCAAGTCTTTGATTTTTCGTATAATAGAAGGCTTCGCAGCGATTTATTGGCCCCGCGGCGAAGGCTTTGCAAGTCTAACTTGCGGGGTAGTTACCACCTAAGAGGTTCTCACTAGAGGAACGCCGACCGTGGAAAAGGGCCTGACAAACCTTTCTTTTAAAGAGAAAACTCATGACTACAACTTTCAGCGCAAAACCCGCTGAGGTCGTGCACGAGTGGTTTGTGATTGACGCGACCGACAAGGTCCTCGGACGAGTAGCCAGCGAAGTTGCTCTCCGTTTACGCGGCAAACACAAGGCCATTTACACGCCTCACGTTGACACGGGTGACTTCATCGTCATCGTCAATGCAGCCCAACTCAAAGTGACCGGCACCAAGTCTTTGGACAAAGTGTATTACCGTCACTCAGGATACCCAGGCGGTATCACTGCAACCAACTTCCGCGACATGCAAGCCAAACACCCTGGCCGCGCACTCGAGAAGGCTGTCAAGGGCATGTTGCCCAAAGGCCCGCTCGGTTACGCCATGATCAAAAAACTCAAGGTGTACGGTGGCGCTGAGCACCCCCACACCGCCCAACAGCCTAAAGTGCTGGACATCTAAGGAGCCTTGAGATGATTGGTGAATGGAACAATGGCACAGGCCGTCGCAAATCCAGCGTCGCCCGCGTGTTTCTGAAAAAAGGCACTGGCAAGATCACGGTCAATGGCAAGGACATCCAAGCCTACTTTGGCCGCGAAACTTCGATCATGATCGCCAAACAACCGCTGTTTTTGACGAACCATGTCGAGACTTTCGACATCATGATCAACGTGCACGGTGGCGGCGAATCCGGACAAGCCGGTGCTTCGCGTCACGGTATCACCCGCGCCCTGATTGACTACGATGCAACGCTCAAGCCCATGCTGAGCCAAGCTGGTTTCGTCACTCGCGATGCCCGTGAAGTGGAACGTAAAAAGGTCGGTCTGCACGGCGCTCGTCGTCGTAAGCAATTCTCGAAGCGTTAATCCGCTTTCTGCCTTGTCAAAAAAGCCGCAACAGTTCGCTGTTGCGGCTTTTTTGCTTTTGTGCAGAGTCCGTACGGCCTCATGCCAATGCCCCCACCGGCAGCAGCGGTACTGAAGTGCAAAGTGCTTAATTCCCGACCATCGCGCTATACTATTCACCATTGACTCGGAGAAACCCTATGAGCGCTGTTGCAGAAAATATCCAGACTGAAATGCCTGAGCCGATTGTCTTTACCGACAGCGCGGCAGCCAAGGTGGCTGATTTGATCGCCGAAGAAGGCAACCCCGAATTGAAATTGCGCGTGTTTGTGCAAGGTGGCGGTTGCTCGGGTTTCCAGTACGGCTTCACCTTTGACGAAATCACCAACGAAGACGACACCACCATGAGCAAAAATGGCGTGTCGCTGTTGATCGACGCCATGAGCTACCAGTACCTGATCGGTGCTGAGATCGACTACAAAGAAGACTTGCCAGGCGCACAGTTCGTGATCAAGAACCCGAACGCGACTTCCACTTGCGGCTGCGGCTCATCCTTCTCAGCCTGAGTCTGCCATTGACTCAACGGGGGTAAATCGCCCCCAAAACGCGGGCGCCTTGGGCGCCCGTGACGCTTTTCAGGCTGGCGGTTTCGCGGTGCACCGCTTTGTAAGCCAGCCAGGCAAAGGCCGCGGCCTCGACCTGCAAGGGCGGCAGGCCATGGGCTTCAGAGGAGCTGACCCGAACGCCGGGCAGCAGGGCCGCAAGGCGCTGCATCAAAAACAGATTCAAGGCGCCACCGCCGCAAACGATCAATTCAGCCGCCTGCGCCGCGTAGCGCATAAAGTCTTGGGCGCAGACCTGCGCCGTGTAGTCGCACAAGGTGGCTTGCACGTCTGCTGCAGCGGCATCGCTGTGCGGCCCCAAGTGTGTGGCAAGCCAAGTCGGGTTGAACAGGTCGCGCCCCGTGCTTTTGGGCGCTGGCGCCTGTAAATAAGGCTCAGCGAGCAAGCCGCTGAGCAAGGCGGGAATGACCTGCCCGCTGGCCGCCCACTGACCGCCACGATCAAAGCTCTGGCCGGTGTGTTGCTGGCACCAAAAATCCATCAAGGCATTGCCAGGGCCGCAGTCAAAACCAGTCACAGCACCATCGGCTTGGATCACGCTCAGATTGGAAATGCCGCCAATGTTCAGCGCGGCCACGGTTTGACCCGCTGCGCCAAAAACTTCTTGGTGAAAGGCGGGCACCAAGGGCGCGCCTTGGCCGCCGGCCGCCAAGTCGCGGGTTCTGAAGTCGGCCACCACGTCAATGCCCGACAACTCTGCCAACAAGGCCGGATTGTTCAGTTGCAGGGTGTAGCCGACTGCGGGGTGGCCCAGAAGGGGGTCGGCGTCGAATTCCAGCGGGCGATGGCGCACGGTTTGCCCGTGCGCGCCGATGGCCGCCACGGTTGACGTCGGGCGCTCGGCCTGGCGCAACAGCCGCCCGCAAATCTGGGCGTACAGGCGAGCCAATTGATTGCCAGCCAACGCTGCTTTGTGCAACTCGTTGTCGCCGGGGGTGTTCAGCGCCAGCAGTTCCTGGCGAAACATCTCGTCAAAAGGGGCGAAGGCGTGTTGTTCAACCTGCAGTTGCAGGGAAGAATGGACGTGTTGAATACGAACCAAAACCCCGTCGATCCCGTCCAGCGACGTACCGGACATCAGGCCGATGTAGTACTGAGGCGTGCCTTGTGCAGGCAACTTTATTGGACGTTGCTTTCACGCAGTTGGCCCGCAAAGGCCAGTTGCGTGCGGGCCAGGCTGGCCGTTTTGTTGAAACTTGGACGCGACGCAACGGTCGATGGCCCGGTGTTTTGTTTGGCCAAGGTCAAGGGGTCAACGTGCTGGCCATTGATGCGGAATTCAAAATGCAGGTGCGGGCCAGTCGCCCAGCCGGTGGAGCCCACGGCACCCACCACTTCGCCTTGCTTGACCGTTTTGCCCTTGGCCACGTTGATGTGACTCAGGTGTGCATAAAAAGTGGACTGGCTGGCGCTGTGTTTGACGATCACCACATTGCCGTAGCCGCTTTGTGCGCCGGCAAATTCCACCACGCCGTCGGCCACCGACATGGCCGGGGTACCCGTGGGCGCGGCATAGTCCACGCCCATATGGGGACGCGCAGTGCCAAACAAGGGGTGCAGACGCATGCCAAAACCGCTGGACATGCGCGAAAAACGCACCGGGGCAGCCAAGAACGTGTTTTTCAGGCTCTTGCCGTCCAGGCTGACGTACTCGCCTTTTTGGCCGGGCTCTTGAAACCACATGGCCTGGTAGGACTTGCCGCCATTGACCATTTCAGCACTGAGTACCTTGCCGGTGCGCAGCGGTTCGCCATCGGCTTCCAGGGCTTCATAAACCACCGAAAACCGCGAGCCTTTGCGCAGCGAGCGGTGAAAGTCAATTTGCGCAGAGAACATCTCAGACAGCTGGCTGGTGACGCTGTCAGGGATGCGCGCTTCGTCGGCTGCAGCAAACAAGCTGGTGTCCACCACCGCGCCGGAGTACTGCAGGTTGGCCACCAAAGGAGCGGTCTCGTGGGTGGCTTTGAAGCCCTGAGCGCTGCGTTGGATGGTCAGGCGCTGAAAGACGGTGTCATTGTCGTTGCGCAGCCAGCGGGTGGTCAGCGACAACAACTGCTGGCGCTCGTTGGCCTGTGCGCTGATATTGCGGCCCGCACGGCCCAGGCCATCTTTGGCCATGGCGTTTTTGCGAATGAAGCTCACCGCCTCGGGGTCGACAATGGCCAAGCGGCGCAACAGGCTTTCAGGCGTGTCCGAGGTGCGGGTCACTTCGCTGCGAAAGAGTTTCAGGTCATGCAGGTCCAGCGCCGAGGCTTGGTCCGTCAGTTTGAGTGTTTCAACCGGCGTGGAGATGATTTGCACCGGCAGCAAGGCGGCATCCGGCCCCAAGTTGGCCAAGGCGAAAGCGCCACCGCCGCCGCCCAGGAATGCGAAACCCAAGGCGGCCATGCATTTGCGTGGGTGCGACAACAAGAAAATCTCGATCTCGCCCAAAACACGCAAGACGTGCAGGACGGGGATCCGGATTTTCAGCGGCAGGGAGTAAACAAATTCTTCCATCGACCAATAGAGGTTCATCGAGGCGCCTGCAATAAACAAGGCGACCGCGGTGAGGAAACAGGCAGGGACACTAAAATAAGCTATCCGCGAAGGAGCTATTCTACCGCCCCACGCTTTAGCCGACCAGATAAAAACCCTTATGAATCAAGCGCAAGTTACA
>CAIWWN010000032.1 GCA_903916355.1 uncultured Burkholderiales bacterium
CAATATTCAAGACTCGGACTTCAGCGCAAACGCTTGCGCCAACAGTTCATACGAATGGCGTTGTGCTTGAGGGTCGTGCGTCCAGGTGATGACGACCACCTCTTCAACTTGCAAGCGCTCAGCCAGGTCGCGTAATTTTTCAGCCACAACCGAAGCAGTGCCGACCAGTGCGTTGTCTTTCATCTGCGCCAGCGCCAATTGCTCGCTGACGGAGTAGTCTCGCACTGCAACTTCGGGCGGCAGCATGGGGCCAATGCGGCCCAAGTTGCGGTCCATGCGCCAGCGTGCCCGGCTTTCAAACAAGCGCCAAGCCTCTTCGTCGGTGTCGGCTGCGAGGGCCCACACGCAGACCGTGGCTTGGGGCTTGGCTAAACGCTCGCTGGGACGAAAGGTTTCACGGTACAGGCGCAGCGCGTGCTCCGCGCCCTGCCCATCCGTAATGAACCAGGCAAAGGCGTAGGGCAACCCCAAATGGGCGGCCAGTTGCGCGCCATAGTCCGAGCTGCCCAGCATCCAGACATCGGGCGAAGTTTCAGCGGCGGGATAGGCGAACACGTTGTGCCCCGGGTGGCCTGCGGGCAGGGGTTGGCCGGTGACCCAGGCTTGCAACTCCATCACTTGCTGAGGAAAGTTGTCGCTGGCATGGCGGTCCGCGTTGAGCAATTGCGCGGTGCGCCCATCGCTGCCTGGGGCACGCCCCACGCCCAAATCGATGCGCCCGGGGGCCAGCGCATCCAGCACGCGAAATTGCTCCGCCACTTTGAGCGGCGCATAGTGCGGCAACATGACGCCCGCACTGCCAATGCGAATACGCTGGGTGCGCGCGGCAATGGCCGCCATCAACACTTCAGGCGCTGTGCCCACAATGCTGGGATGGCTGTGGTGCTCGCTCACCCAAAAGCGGTCATAGCCCAAGGCTTCGGCATGCTGCGCCAGGGCCAGGGTTTGCCGAATGGCCTCATCTTGCCCCCGACCGGCCACCGCCACAGACTGGTCCAGCACGGACAAACGCAAACGAGATAGTGAAGTATTCATTCAGTAGAGGGTACAGGACACTGGCGGTTTACGCTGCGGCGGCCTGCTCGGCCTCTTGCAGGGCGCGCCACATTACTTTGCCGCTGCCGCTTTTGGGCAAAGTGTCGGCAAACGACACGACGCGCGGCACTTTGTAGACCGCCATGTTCTCACGGCACCAGTCGATGATCTCTTGCTCAGACACCTGGCCCTTGTGCGCGCTGCGCAAGACCACCACGGCTTTGACCGACTCGCCGCGGTAGGCGTCGCGCGTGGCGATGATGCAGGCCTCTTGAATGGCGGGATGGCGAAACATCAAGGCCTCCACTTCGGCCGGCCAGACTTTGAAGCCGCTGGCATTGATCATGCGCTTTAAACGGTCGGTCATGAAGAAATAACCGTCTTCATCGACACGGCCCAAATCACCCGAGCGAAAGAAGCGCTTGCCATCGCGCTCAAAAAAGGCTGCCGCTGTGGCGTCGGGCCGCTTCCAGTAACCATCAAAAATTTGCGGGCCACTCATCACAATTTCGCCTGACTCGCCTTGCGGCAATTCTTTGAGCGTGTCGGGGTCGACCACGCGCGCATCCACACTCATGAAGGGGATGCCCAAGCATTGTTTCTTGGGCGCATCGGGGGGGTTGCTGTGCGAGGGTGCGGCGGTTTCGGTCAGGCCATAGCCTTCGACAAAGCGCAGACCGAATTGATCCATCAAGCGCTGGGCCACCGCTTCGGGCATGGCGGCACCGCCACCGCCGATGTAGGTCAGACTGGATAGATCGAATTTTTCAATCTGCGCGCTGCCCAGCAGATCGATCACCATGGTTGGGATGTTGGTCCAGTGCGTGACCTTCCACTTGGATATTTGGTGCCCAGCCACATCACGGTCCCAACGCGGCATCAGCACCAGCGTGGCGCCCAAGAAAATCGAGGTGTGCATGACACTGACCATGCCCGTGATGTGGAACATGGGCACCACGGCCAATGTCACATTTTCAGGCGTGCCGTTGCCCCACAAACTGCTGGCCATGGCGTTGTGCATGATGCTGCCGTGCGGGTGCATGCAGCCCTTGGGCAAGCCGGTGGTGCCGCTGGTGTAAGGCAAGATCGCCAAATCACTGGAGGTGGCCGTCACCTCGGGCAAGGGCAAATCATGCGCCACAGCGTGCGTCCAGGTATGCACCTGGCCGTGAGTCAAAGTGGGCAAGGCGCGCACAGGCACCAGCCAGTCGTGCCAATGGGCAGGCAAGTTCTCAGGGCCTGCCGCCACAGGGTCGAACACATCGGTGAATTGCGTCACCAGCAAATGCCGCAATTGCTGTTCAGGTGGCAAAGCGTCGCTGGCCGCAGCCAATTCAGGCGCCAAATCGGCGGTGGTGATGGCCACGCGAGCGTCCGGATCGGTGATGTAGTGCTTGAGCTCCTCCATCCGGTTCATCGGATTGACCGGCACCACCACCGCATCCAATCGCAAAATAGCAAAGTGCGCGATCACCAACTGCGGACAATTTTGCATGTTCAGGACCACCCGATCCCCCTTGCCTACGCCCAAAGTGACCAAATAGCCTGCCAGTTTTTCGGCTTCATGCTGGAGCTCGGCATAGGTCCAGGTCCGGCCCATGAACACCAAAGCCAATTTGTCCGGGTAGCGTTTGGCGCTGATCTCTAAATTGACCCACAGTGAGGTTGCTGGGGGTGAAATCGCAAAAGGCAGCCTTTTGGGCCAAAACGCAGCGTGAGCGGTCATCCACAGTCTCCATGTCATGTCTGTTTATCAACGCGATGGTAAGGCCCGGGCCACGGGGTCCTATGCACAAGCTTGTCGCAGGGGAGACCAAGTGAATCGAACCGGCAGAAGTTCCAAATAACACGATTAATTACAAAAACGATGCGCGCTTTCTTAATTTTCTTGTTTTCGAAGTCTTTTTTATATAAAATGAACACATGAGTACACATACAACACCCGAACGTCCTGAGGATTACTGCGGCACGACCTATGCAGCCAAACTGCTGGGGTTGTCTGTGGGAACCATTCAAACCTTGGTTGAAAAGACCGAATTGCAAGCCTGGAAGACACAAGGCGGACATCGCCGCATTTCCATGCAATCCATTCGCGATTACCAACGTCGTCACAACATGACCTCGGTCTTGACGGAAAACCGTCACAACCGACTCAAGGTCTTGCTGGTCGAGGACGACGAGGTCACGCGCGAGATGATGCGCGACTTTTGCGCCCGCTGCGACATGCCCATCGACTGCACTGCCATGGCGTCTGGCTTGGAAGCATTGATCGATATTTCCAGCATCATGCCGGACATCTTGGTGGCGGACTTGAGCATGCCCGGCGTGGATGGCTTTGAGTTGCTGCGCGCTCTGCGGCAAAACCCCACCTTCAGCCGAATGACCTACTTGGTGGTCTCTGCCTTGACGTCCCAAGAAATTGAATCACGTGGCGGATTACCTGAAGGCACTATTTTTGTGGCCAAGCCGGTCAATCTGCAATGGCTCAATGGCTTCTTTACAGCGTTGATGGCAGCCCGCCACGGCGACTGAATAAAGCGGGCATCTGGCCCCGGAGATTCTGACGCAACAGGTCTCGCCTCTGACAACCCACAGCCTTAAGCCTGTGGGTTTTTTTATGCGCTCCAGGGTCCGTGCGGTGCTCAGGCGGCCAAGCGCTCCATCACTTGTTTTTTACCCAGTTTGCGCACCGCAGAGATGGCGGGCAACTGGCTGGCACGTGGGCGCGATTTGCCAATCTCCCAGTGGTACACCGACTGGGGCGACACACCGAGCAGCTGCGCCATTTGGGCCGCCGTCAAATCCAGTTTTTTACGCAAAGAAGCAAAGCCGCCAGCGCGAAAACGCAACTTCACATCATCGTCTTTGGCAGCGCTGGCCACGGCAGCGGGTGCGTGGGTGCCGTCCTTGCTCAATCGTTTGAGGGCTGACTCCAGTTCAGCCACACGGCGTTTGAGCGCCACCATGTCCGCACGCTGTTGCACGGCCCATTGTTTGAGCGATTTGCTTTCCGCGCGAATTTCCTTTTTAGCAATGCGCGCGACCTCGCTTTTGAGTTGTTCTGCGAATGTAGACATAGATAAAAGAACAGGTAAATAGGAAATCAATCATCATAAACGAGCCATCTTTATCACCCGGCAAATGAGCTGATAAATAAAGGGCAATACCCCACAGCGGTGACCCTGGGTCATGAAGGGTACAATCCCACCAAGTGAATCAGTTGCTCTTGTGGGCTGTTGACAACTGATGGACGCCACAGCGCATGCAATTCATGTATGCACCGCCTGCACCACCATCCCCCCGAACCTTTGAACTCACAGCCCTGGCTGTTGACTCATATCTCTTCGGCGTCCTCACAGACGCCGATTTCTCCCGCGCACATCGCTGTCACCAGCTTGTGGGCAATTTCTGAAAGGCTCAACATGAGCAGCAAAATTTACGTGGGCAACTTGCCTTATTCCATCAACGATGACAACTTGCGCGAAAACTTCGCCGCCTATGGTGACGTGGCTTCTGCCAAAGTCATGATGGACCGCGACAGTGGCCGCTCCAAAGGCTTCGGCTTTGTGGAAATGGGCAGCAGCGAACAAGCTGAAGCCGCTATCCAAGGCCTGAACGGCATGTCTGTGGGTGGTCGCTCGATCATCGTCAACATTTCACGTCCCAAAGAGCCAAGCACTGGCGGCGGTGGTTACCGCAACGATCGCGGCGCTTACTGAGCGTCACGCATCCCAAAAAAACCGGCTTCATGCCGGTTTTTTTTCGTTGGTACTCAACGACAGGCCAATGGGTTCATGAACCCTTGCGATTTGCCAGATTCAGATCACCCGAACGCGGATCACGTGCGCCACGGCCTCGATGGCCCCCAGCACGTCGTCACAGGGAAGGCTTTCCACGTCAATGATGTTGAAGGCCAATTCGCCGCGACTCTTGTTCATCATGTCAATGACATTCACCTTCTTATCGGCCAGCACCGACAGCACATGTCCCAGCACGCCAGAGACGTTGTCGTTGGAAAAAGTGATGCGGGTGGTGCCTGCAACACGCCCCATGCTCACCGCAGGAAAGTTCACCGAGTTGGCGATATTGCCGTTTTCCAGGTATTCCATGAGCTGGTTGGCTGCCATCACGGCGCAGTTTTCTTCTGACTCCTCGGTGCTGGCACCGATGTGTGGCATGGCAATGACCTTGGCGTGACCCAGCATGGCGGGCTCAGGGAAGTCGCACACATAACGGCCCAATTTGCCGTTGTTCAGATTGCGCAGCACGGCTTCGGAATCCACAATGGTTTCCCGGGCAAAGTTGAGCAGCACAGCACCCGGCTTGGCCAGGTTCAGTGCTGATTCGTTGATCATGTGGTGTGTGGCCTCCATCGCGGGGACATGCACCGAGATGTAGTCGGCACGGGCCAACAGCACCGGCAAATTTTCCATGCGAGTGACTTCATTGGACAAACGCCAGGCTGCGTCAATCGACAGCGCCGGATCAAACCCCACCACTTTCATGCCCATGGCCAGTGCCATATCGGCCACCATGGAGCCAATGGCGCCCAGACCCACAATGCCCAAGGTCTTGCCTTTGAGTTCACCTCCGGCAAAACGTGATTTTTCTTTTTCCAGCAAGGCCGCCATTTCTGCCGCATCGGTCATGGCCGTGAGCGAGTTGACATAAGCCATGCCAGGCAAGATGCCTCTTGTGGCCAGCAGCATGCCCGCCATCACCAACTCTTTCACCGCATTGGCGTTGGCACCGGGGGTGTTGAACACCACCACGCCCAGCTTGCTGTAGTCGGCAATAGGCACGTTGTTGACTCCTGCACCGGCGCGCGCCACGGCCAACAAGGACTTGGGCACGTCCAAACCTTGGAGTTTTTGGCTGCGCAGCAGGAACGCATCCGGGTGACCAATGTCACTGCCCACCTCATAGGACTGGCGCGGGAAACGGTCCAAGCCCTTCACGGAGATTTGGTTGTAAGTTCTGACTTTGTACATACTTTGACCTTGCTCTCGTGCCATGCTGGCGCTTGGAATTTTCAGGTGGGTACGGTTTGCGTGACCTGGCCATAGGCCCAGGTCAACCATGGCATCAGCGCCTGTAAGTCGGTCTGCTCAACCGTTGCCCCACACCAGATGCGCAGCCCTGCAGGGGCATCTTTGTAGGCGCCAATATCGTAGGCCACGCCTTGCGTTTCAAGCAGTTTGGCCATCTTCTTCACTTGCTCTTCCGTGGCCTTCACGGTCAGGCACACGCTGGTGTTGGAGCGGGTGGTTTTGGATTGAGACAGGAAAGCCATCCAGTCGTTCGCGGCCACAAAGTCTTCGATCACTTTCAGGTTGGCTTCGCTGCGTGCAATGGTGCCTTTGACACCACCGACGCTTTCGGCCCAATTCAGGGCATCCAGATAATCCGCCACACACAGCATGGAAGGCGTGTTGATGGTTTCCCCCTTGAACAGACCTTCATTGAGCTTGCCGCCGGATTTCATGCGAAACACCTTGGGCATGGGCCAGGGTGGGCTGTAGGCCTCAATGCGCTCGGCTGCGCGTGGGCTCAGGATCAACATGCCGTGGCCGCCCTCGCCGCCCAGCACCTTTTGCCAAGAGTAGGTCACCACATCGAGCTTGTCCCATGGCAGGTCCATGGCAAACACGGCCGAGGTGGCATCGCAAATCGTCAGGCCAGCTCGGTTGGCAGGTATCCAGTCGCCGTTGGGGACCTTCACGCCCGAGGTGGTGCCATTCCAGACAAACACCACATCGTTGTCAAAGTTCACCGGGGCAAAGTCGGTGATCTCACCATATTCTGCCTTGCGCACATTCACATTCGGCAGTTTGAGTTGCTTGACGATGTCCGTCACCCAGCCTGCGCTGAAGGACTCCCACTCCAGCACGTCCACGCCCCGTGCGCCCAGCATGGACCACATGGCCATTTCAATCGCCCCCGTGTCAGAGCCTGGAACCACCGCCACGCGGTAACCCTCAGGCAGACCCAAAATGCGCGCGGTTTCAGAGCACGCCAGCCCCAACACTTTTTTACCCAACGCAGAGCGGTGCGAGCGGCCCAGCGTGTCCAGCGCCAAGGCGCTCACGTCATAGCCAGGACGCTTGGCACAGGGGCCTGAAGAAAAATTGGGGTTGTGGGGTTTGACAGTGGGTTGCATTGAGGTCTCAGGGGGTAGAACAATTTACAGAGTCTGACTGAACGTCGCCGTGCATGCGTGTGAAATCAAGAACAAAATCATTGTATCAACCGACTTCATGCCTGTTTTTCTCGCTTTGACTTTACGCCTAGGTACTTTGCTTCACCATGGGTTCAAGCGCCTTCGCCTGAGGCTCATGCAGGACCAAATTCGGCGCATCGGAGAAACACATTGTCTCGCCATCCCATTGCTGGCCGCACCAGCAGTAGCCGTCATGAAGGCTCCCGCCGCTAAGCCAAAGCTATAGCGGGGGTTTCTCGGTTCAAAGACCAGGGCGCAGGGATGTTGCCACCCAAACGACTTACCTCAGTCTCCCCGAGCGTAGGGCACATTGCTGCACCC
>CAIWWN010000033.1 GCA_903916355.1 uncultured Burkholderiales bacterium
AATCAAGCGGGTGGTGGCCCTCTCCACCGACAAAGCCAGCAGCCCCATCAATCTGTATGGAGCTACCAAATTGGTCTCAGACAAACTGTTTGTGGCGGGCAATTCTTATTCTGGTGGGCATGAATCTCGTTTTTCGGTGGTGCGGTATGGAAACGTAATGGGCTCGCGCGGCTCGGTCATACCATTCTTTATGTCCATCAAAGACACAGGTGTTCTGCCCATTACTGACACGCGTATGACCCGCTTCATGATTTCGCTTGAAGATGGCGTTAAATTGGTTTGGCACGCCTTTGAAGACATGGAGGGTGGTGAGATTTATGTCAAAAAAATCCCGTCCATGAAATTGACCGACTTGGCTCGCGTGGTCGCGCCAGACGCTGTGCAAAAAGTCGTGGGCATTCGCCCAGGGGAAAAGCTGCATGAGCAAATGATTAGCCCCGAAGACGCTTACTACACCTACGAATACCCTGAACATTTCAAAATCCTGCCCGTCATCAACAACTGGAGCAGCGATCCCGTCCGCATCAAAGACGGCAAAAAAGTAGCCCAAGACTTTGTCTATGCCAGCGACATCAATCCTGAATGGATGAGCGACACTGACCTGCAAGCTTGGATCGAGATCAACCGCGAGAAAATCGGAGACATTTGATGCAACACATCCCTTACGGTCGACAGGACATCACCTCGGCCGACATTGATGCCGTCGTGGCAGTGTTGCAGTCAGACTTTCTGACCCAAGGCCCCATCGTGCCGAAATTTGAAGAAACGGTGGCTGGCTATTGCAACGTCAAGCACGCTTTGGCGGTCAATAGCGCAACTTCGGCGTTGCACATTGCATGTTTAGCTTTGGGTTTAGGTCCCGGCGACTGGTTGTGGACTACGCCCATTACCTTTGTAGCATCCGCCAATTGCGGCCTGTACTGCGGCGCTAAAGTTGACTTTGTTGACATTGACTCCCGCACCTACAACCTGTGTCCGCAAGCGCTGGCAAGTAAACTTGAACAGGCCGAGCGAGAGGGTAGACTCCCCAAAGTGTTGGTGCCGGTGCATCTGTGCGGCCAGCCCTGTGACATGCAAGCCATTCAAGTCCTTGCCCAAAAGTATGGTTTCAAGGTTATCGAAGACGCCTCGCACGCCATTGGCGGCAAATACAAGAACGGGCCTATCGGCGACTGCAGTTACAGCGACATCACCGTTTTTAGCTTCCACCCCGTCAAGATCATCACCACCGCCGAAGGCGGCATGGCCATGACCAACAGCGATGAGCTGGCGCACAAAATGGCTTTGCTGCGCAGCCACGGCATAACGCGGGACCCCGCGCATATGACGCATGAGCCGGATGGGCCGTGGTATTACCAGCAGATCGACCTGGGCTACAACTACCGCATGACCGAGCTGCAGGCCGCTTTGGGCCTGAGCCAAATGACGCGCTTAGACAGCTACGTAGCCAGGCGCCACAACCTGGCTCGCCGCTACGACGCCCTGTTGGCTGATTTACCCATCAACCTGCCTTGGCAGCACCCTGACAGCTATTCGGGCTTGCACCTGTACGTGGTGCGCTTAAAGCTGGACCAGATCACAAAGACCCACCGTCAAGTGTTCGAGGCGCTGCGCGAGCAGGGCATTGGCGTGAACCTGCACTACATTCCGGTGCACACCCAGCCGCATTACCAGCGCATGGGCTTCAAGCCCTCTGACTTTCCCGAGTCGCAAAGCTACTACGCCCAGGCCATCAGCTTGCCCATGTACCAAACCTTGACCGAAGAACAGCAAGACCGCGTGGTGGCGGTGCTGAAAGTGGTGTTGCAGGCATGAAACTGGCCGTCATCCCGGC
>CAIWWN010000034.1 GCA_903916355.1 uncultured Burkholderiales bacterium
ATGTCCGGCCTGGGGATCAAACTCTAGCCACACCACATCGCCAGCGTCTGGAATGTAGGGCTTGGCCATTACAGCGCCTCTTTGCCTACGGTGCCACCAAAGTCAACTTCTTGATGCAAATTTTGGGGGGTGATGCCCGCTACCAGTTCGTCCAGTTTGAATTCAAAGGTGTCCGCTGCTTCAATGACAATGCGGCCCTTGGTCGCCTTGATCGTGACGCGTTGCTCGATATCAAAAGCAGCAGTTTTCATTGAGGCTGCGTTGAGTCGCAATGCGGGGCTGTTACCCCATTTTCTGATGACAGCGTCCATATCGGTCTCCCTTGGTTGCATAAATGTATCTACATTGTAGATACTATTTCATCCCCGTCAATGCTCAACAATTACATGCTCAACAACTACTGTTAAGCCCCATGAAAAAAGCTCCGGACACTTGCGTGTTCGGAGCTTTGGAATCGAGCCATCAGCCCGCTGAGGCTGACGCGCTGATTCAGCTGCGTGTGATCTTCAAGACCTTGGCGCCGGGGTTGCGCTTAGGGGCGCCGTGACCGCCGGGGGCGTGGGGTTTGAAGCTGCCAGCGCCCACGGGCTTAGGACCACGGGCAAACTTGTCGCCAGGGCCGCTGCGGGCAGGACGGCTGTCACCACGAGGCTCAAACCGACCTTCAGGACGGGTATCGCCGCGACCTTCAAATCGGCCTTCTGGACGGCCTTCTGAGCGACCGCCTTCAAAGCGGCCACCTTCTTGGCGAGGCGCACCACCGAAGCGGTTTTCGCCACGGTTTTCAAAACGACCGGCTTCAGGGCGCTGTTCAAAGCGCACGTCGCTGCGACCGCCTTGGCGCGCATCGAAACGAGGCTGCTCGGAGCGTTGTTCAAAGCGAGGCTGTTCGCTGCGTTGTTCAAAACGCGGTGCTGGACGACCTTCGAATCGGTCACCGCCGCCGCCAAAACCACCACCACCAAAGCCGCCGCCACCGCCGCCAAAGCTGCGATTGCCTTGTGGGCGACCACGCGGAGCGCCACGGTCATTGCGGTCGTAACTGCGTTCTTGACCACCGCGACCAGCGCCGCCAGCCATGCGGGTGTCAGGGAAACGCTGTTTCGGCTCCAAGCCTTCAATCACTTCAGCCTTGAGCGGCTGGCGTGTGTAGGACTCGATGTCCATGATCTTGCGGCGATCACGCACTTCGGCAAATGTGATGGCCAAACCATCGCGACCGGCACGGCCCGTACGGCCAATGCGGTGGGTGTAGTCTTCCGATTTCATCGGCAAACCGAAGTTGAACACGTGGGTGATGGTGGGCACGTCAATGCCGCGCGCCGCCACATCGGTAGCCACCAAAATCTGCACCTGGCCATTGCGCAAAGCCATCAAGCGGCGGTTACGCAAGCCTTGGCTCAAAGCGCCGTGCAAGGCCACAGCCGAGAAGCCGTCTTGTTGCAAGTCAGTGGCCAAGCCATCGCACTCGATCTGGGTGCTGGCAAACACAATCGCTTGATTGATCGATGCGTCACGCAACCAATGGTCGAGCAATTTGCGTTTGTGCTGTGCGTTGTCGGCCCAGTACAAGCTTTGCTTGATGTTGTTGTGCTTTTCAGAAGGCGAGTCGATCTGGATCTTCTGCACCGATGAGCCGCCGTCATGCATCACGCGCATGGCCAACTGCTGAATGCGCGGCGCAAAGGTGGCGCTGAACATCATGGTTTGCTGGCGCTGCAGCGTCATGTCGTTGATGTCGGCCAAGTCGTCCGAAAAGCCCAAGTCGAGCATACGGTCGGCTTCGTCCACCACCAAGAACTTGACCTTGTCGAGCTTGATTTGTTGCGAGCGTTGCAAGTCGAGCAAACGACCCGGCGTGGCCACCACCAAGTCGGCGTTTTGCAGCTTGGCAATTTGCAACTGGTAAGGAATACCGCCGACCACGTTGGCGATGCGCATGCCGCGGCAATGCTTGACCAACTCGATGGCGTCATGCGCCACCTGCTGAGCCAATTCGCGTGTTGGGCAAACAATCAAAGCACCTGGCGCGGCAGCTTTAAAATTGCGTGGGTTGGTCGGGTCTTGGCGTTTTTTGCGCTTAGGCGCAGGCTCGCCCTTGGCGAGAGCTTCAGCACAAGCGGCGTCAAACTCGGCGCGCTCTTGGGCTTCGGCAGCGGCTTGCTCTTGAATCAAGGTGTGCAGCACAGGCAGCAAAAATGCCGCTGTTTTGCCCGAACCGGTTTGGCTCGACACCATCAAGTCCACATAGTGTTGGCCTTTGGTGTTGGCTGTGGTCGTCATGGCCAAAGGAATGCAACGGCTTTGCACAGCCGTGGGTTGGGTGTAGCCCAAATCGGCCACAGCCTGCACCAATTCTGGGGCCAAGCCCAAGAGCACAAAGCCGTTAGGCGCTGCGGCTTCGGTGCTGGTTTCAGCAGCGTCGCCATCTTCGGCGGCGGCCACAACAGGTGCAGCGCTCACTTCAGGCTCGCCCACCAGCAGGGCCATGGCCGCGGCTTGGATCTGCAAAGCAGGCGAAGCAACGGCAGCGGTTTCTTGCGAAACCACGGTGGAATCCATGGAAATATTTTCGGCAGGCGACAAGTCGTCCTGCACGGCAATCGTGTCAGTCATAGTGTTTTCTCTTGCACGACGTCCCGCAAAGGCTGCGGGTGGCGCCGTTCAGTGGTTGTAAAAACATCAACCATCAAACGGTGCTCAGTGCTGTGGGCGGAAGGTGCAAGACCTTCCCAGACGAGTGACTCTTTAGTGAGTCAAGGCATGAAGGGAGATGTAAGTAACGCAGAACTATCTGCGCAGCCTTCGATTATGGCACAGTTTTCACAAATAGCTACGGGTTTTCCCTGAAATTAATTCCAGGGTTGGTTTTGAGCTACTTTTCAACTCAAACGAATGAACTGATCCCGGTAGTGCATCAGCTCGTCGATCGACTCATGCACGTCGGCCAGCGCCGTGTGGCGTTGCTTCTTTTTAAAGCTGCTGAACACCTCCGGCCGCCAGCGGCGCGACAGCTCTTTGAGCGTACTCACGTCCAGATTGCGGTAGTGAAAATACGCATCCAGCTTGGGCATGAACTTGACCAAAAACCGCCGGTCCTGGCTGATGGTGTTGCCGCACAAAGGTGAGGCACTCTTGGGCACATATTTGCGCAAGAAACCCACAATCAGCTCCTGCGCTTCGAGTTCGGTCACGGTGGAGGCTTTGACCTTGTCGATCAAACCGCTCTTGCCGTGCGTGCCCCGGTTCCAAGCGTCCATCTTGCCCAGCAGCTCATCGCTTTGGTGAATCACCAGCACCGGGCCTTCAATGCGTACGGTCAAATGCGCGTCGGTGACGATGACCGCAATTTCCAGCAAGCGTTCTTTTTCTGGGTCCAGGCCGGTCATCTCGCAATCGATCCAGACCAGGTTTTGGTCCGACTTGGGTAACTTGGGTGGAATTGGCACAAGGGGCGCGGTGTCGTCAGGCGAGGTGGCAGGGGAAGTCGCAGGGAAGGAGGGGGTGTTCTCAGGCATGCAGCGATTGTCGCCGAACAAAGCTCTACACTTGGTCCCCATGAATCCGTCTTTCAATCTCTCTATGGCGCTGGCTGTGGCGCTGCTGGCCAATGTGCTGCTCAAGTTTGGGCTCAACGCCCGCCAAGTGCGCTCGGTGGCCACCCACCGCCCAGCGGTGCCGTCCGCATTTGCCAGCACCTTGAGTCTGGCCGATCACCAAAAAGCCGCTGACTACACCCTGGCCAAAATTCGCGTCTCGCAGCTGGACATCGCTATCGACGCAGCCTGCCTTTTGGGTTGGACCCTGCTCGGCGGCCTGGATGCCTTGAATACCGTTTTGATCAATGGGTTCGGGTCAGGCATGGGCCAACAAATCGCCTTGGTCTTGGGCTTTTCGTTCATCTCGGGTTTGATCGGTCTGCCCTTGTCGCTGTACCAAACCTTTGTCATCGAGGCACGTTTTGGCTTCAATAAAATGACCTGGCGTTTGTGGCTCAGCGATGCGCTCAAAGGCCTGGTGCTGGGCCTGGCCTTGGGCGTGCCGATGATTTGGCTGGTGTTGTGGCTCATGCAGGCCGGCGGCGCGCAGTGGTGGGTCTGGGCTTGGGCTGCGTTCGTGGGCTTTCAGTTGTTCATCATGGCCATCGCGCCCAACGTGATCATGCCCTTGTTCAACAAATTCACGCCGCTGGAAGACGAGTCGGTCAAAGCCCGCGTCAACGCCTTGATGCAACGCGCAGGCTTTACCGCCAAAGGGTTCTTCGTCATGGACGGCAGCCGCCGCTCCGCCCATTCCAACGCCTTTTTCACTGGCTTTGGTGCCAGCAAACGCGTGGTGTTTTTCGACACCTTGCTCAAGCAGCTGCAGCCCGCAGAAATGGAAGCCGTGCTGGCACATGAGTTGGGCCACTTCAAGCACCGCCACATTCTCAAAATGATGCTCACCAGCTTCACACTCACTTTAGCCGGCCTGGCCCTCCTGGGTTGGCTGACGCAGCAAGCTTGGTTTTACACCGGGCTGGGCGTGATCCCCAGCTTGAGCGGCGAAAACAACGCGCTGGCGCTGGTGCTGTTTATGCTGGTCACCCCGGTGTTCACTTTTTTCTTGGCACCGCTGTCTTCATGGCGCTCACGCCAGCAAGAGTTTGAGGCCGACGCCTACGCCTGCACCCAGGCCCAAGGCGCTGACTTGGCCTCGGCCCTGCTCAAGCTGTACCAAGACAATGCCGCCACCCTGACACCCGATGCGTGGTACGTCAAGTTCTACTACTCCCACCCGCCAGCCAGTGTGCGCTTGGCGCGGATGCAGGCTGCAGCATGACGAGCGCCATTCAACTTGTTGCACTGAAGCCCACGCAAATCGTCAGTGCCTTGAGCAGCATCCCCGGCTGGGTGCTGTCCGGTGATGGCGCAGACTTGTGCATTGAGAAAACCTGGGACTTCCCCCACTTCCAAGCGACCATGGCTTTTGCCAACGCCGTGGCCTGGATCGCTGAGCAGCAAAACCACCATCCTGAATTGGTGGTGAGTTACCGCCGGTGCACGGTGCGCTGGCAAACCCATGACGTGCAAGGCCTGAGCACCCAAGACTTTGCCGCCGCCCAAGCGCTTGAAAAGCAGCTGTTTGCCGAGAAGAACCCTGCATGAAGCGCACCCCCACCAAGGTCGCCAAAGCCCAAGCCCTGACCGATGGAGCCGCACTGAACACTGGGTTGGTGGTCGGCTCCCATGGTCGGCATTGCGTGGTTGAAACAGCGGACGGTCAACGTGTGATCTGCCATCCGCGCGGCAAAAAAAGCCAATCCGTGGTCGGCGACCGGGTGCGCTGGCAAGCGGCTACTGACGAAGGCACCATCGAGCAGGTGCAAACCCGTCGCAACCTGTTTTACCGGCAAGACGAAATTCGCACCAAATCATTTGCCGCCAATCTCGACCAAGTGCTGATCTTGATTGCCGCCGAGCCTGAGTTTTCTGAAACCCAACTCACCCGCGCCCTGATCGCCGCCGAAGCCGAGCAGATCCGCCCCATCATCGCGCTGAACAAAAGCGATTTGGGGGCATTGTTTGAAGCCTCCTGGCAACGCCTGGCCCCTTACCGCACCATGGGTTACACCGTGGTGGCGCTGAGCCTCAAAGAGGCGCAGCTGCAGGCCGACCATCCCGACCAGCATCACCCTTTGTCCCCCGTGGCCGCCGCGGGTCAAGCGCAACTGCTGCAACTGCTCAGCGGCAAAACGACATTGGTGCTCGGCCCTTCGGGTTCAGGCAAAAGCACGCTGATCAACTCCTTGGTGCCTGGCGCCCAGGTCGTGACCGGCGAAATTTCGCAAGCCCTGAACTCAGGTAAACACACCACCACCACCACCACCTGGTACTGGGTCGACAGCATCGCCAGCAGCACCGAACAACGCACGGCGTTGATTGACTCGCCCGGCTTCCAAGAGTTTGGCCTGCACCACATTGCCCCCACGCAGTTGGCGCAACTGATGCCCGACATCAAAGCCCACGCCACAGAATGCCGGTTCTACAACTGCACCCATTTGCACGAACCCGGCTGCGGCGTGCTGGCGCAGGTTGAAACCGAAACCACCCCCGGCGCCATCAGCGCCCGGCGCCATCGCATTTACAAGCAGCTGTTCGACGAGTTAGGCCAGCAGCGCTGGTGAGTAGGGCGGGGCTGTGTAGCAAGGGGGGGCAGGTCAGGCCATCGCAGGCAGGGGTTGTCAAGCCGCCTTCACCAACTTGTAGAGGTCAGGCAAGTCGTTGCAAATGGTTTTCCATACCATTTCAAAATCCACTTTGTCGTAGGCGTGCGATAAGCGATTACGCATGGCGTACATGACCTGCCATGGAATGTCGACTTTTGCTGCTGCAAAAGCAGGGTCAACACGTTGTATGTTGTTGGCGGCTTCACCAATAATCTCGATGTTGCGAATTACCGCATCCTGAATTAATTCACTATTCAGAAACCCAAGTTCGTCAACACCCGCCGTATGCCGTTCGATACGCTCAATGGCGGCAAGAATATGGCCCAAGTAATCAGGCACTCGCAGTGATTTGTTCACACGGGGACTGCCTCGGCCAAAACAAAGTCACGGAACTTGTCGGGCAGTGCCTTGGGTGTTAGCACATCCACGGACACGCCCAAGAGTTTTTCTAGCTCGACTTGAATCTTGGCGACATCCATCAAAGTGGTGTTTGGCGTTGGGTCAATCAATATGTCCAAGTCACTCCCATCATGGTCATTACCGTGGAGCACAGAACCGAAAATACGGGCATTGCGGCCGCGATGACGCTCAACCACACTGCGAATGGCTGCACGGTTTGTTTGCAGGGCAAGAGACGGCTTCATCATTGTGCTCCAACATCGAAATTCATTTTCAGCATAACTTCTCGTTGCTTGAATCGCAACAACAAAAAATCGAATTGATGTTCAAAATCCTAACTATAGCTTCCCGCTGAGCCTTCAGCCCAGCACGTTGGCCAGTGTCAGCAAGGCCACCAGGACCAGCCACATCACCACCGTGCGCCAGACCAGGCCGACCACTTGGGCAAAGTGGCCGACTTCGGGCACGCGCCCGGGGGTGCTGCCGCTGCCGGCGGCCTCCTCGGCGCTGTCCAGTTCAGCGTCCAAGGCGGCTGCATGTTTGAGCGCGGCGCCACCGAGCTGGATGTGAATCGCACCCGCTGTGGCGGCCAAAATCACGCCGTCGTTGTCGTTCGGAAACTTTTGCGAGTGGTTGCGCCAGCCGTCCATTGCATCTTCAAAACTGCCCACAATTGCAAATCCCAGCGCGGTGGCGCGGGCGGGCAACCAGTCGGCTGCATGCCAGGCTTGGGCTGTGGCTTGTGTCAAAGAGTCGCTGAAAATTTGACCATCCTGGTGCGGTGTGCGGCTCTCTGCCCAAAATCGCGAGGTGAACTCCGCCACACGGTAGACCACAGCCCCGACCGGGCCCAGCCCCACGACCGACAAGACCGCATACCAAAAGAACACACCAAACACATGGCGGTGCGCATCGATCACCGAGTGCTCAATCACATGCCGAACAATCTCGCTGCGCGGCAAGGCGCTGGCGTCCACCTGCTGCCATTGCGCCAACAGCTCACGCGCCAAGGTCTCGTTGCCGTCTTCCAGCGCATCCCGAATGTCGGTGAAATGGTGGCTGAACTGCCTAAAGCCCAGCGTGGCATACAGCAGCGCCACATTCCACGCCACCGCAAAGACCCAACCCAGCGTCAGCGCCAACAGCCAATGCACGGCCAGCGCCAACAAGGCCGGCGCGCCCACCGTGATCGTCCAGGTCAGCCACCCCTGTGTCTTTTGCCCTGCGTCAACATTGCGCGCCACCCACGAAGCCCATTGGCGCAAGCTGTCGAGCAAAAAGTGGCGGCCCGACAAGGGACGCACCTGCTCAATCACCAAGGCCAAGAAAATGGAAAAAAAGCTCATGCGCACATCATAAAGCGCGCCGACCCAGGCGGCGCCAAAACTACGCCGCTAAGAACCGGTAAAAATTGCGCAACATGCCCGCCGTGGCGCCCCAAATAAAGCGCTCCACCACGTCAGACCCCGCCTGACCCGCAATGCGCTGCTGCGGGTAGGGCATCGAGAACCATTGCCGCGTCACCCCATTGGCCTCAAAGTGGTGCCGCCGGTGGTGAGCGGGGTTCATTAAAAACGCCAGTGGCACCTCAAACACATCGGCCACCTCGTCGGCGTTAGGGGCGAGCGCCAAATCATCCGACACCAGCGCCACCACGGGCGTCACGTGGTAGGCCGTGCCCGTCAGGTACACCGGCAACTCACCCAGCACCTGCACATGGCGGGGGTGCAGACCCACTTCTTCTTGCGCCTCGCGCAAAGCAGCGGCCTGCAAGTTGGCGTCTTGCGGGTCCAATTTGCCACCGGGAAAGGCGACTTGGCCCGAATGCGTCTTCATGTGCGCCGCCCGCTGCGTGAGCAGCAGATGCGGGGTTTGCCGATCGGGGCCGCGCATCACCAGGGCAATCAGCACCGCCGCCTGTTGCGGTTGGCGCTCGGTGAATATCGGTTCGCGCACCACCTCGGGGGTCCAAATGGGGGGGCTTTCAAACCGCGCCTGCAAAGCCTGCGGCGTCAGTTGCGCCGGGGGGATGGCCGGCAAATGGCCATCCACACCCACCACGGGCACGGTGCGAGGGTCAAAGAGAGGCAGTTTAGACAGTGGTGTGTGAAGCGGCGTTTGCGACATAGTCACCGACGATAGCAGGGCCAGCCACCGCCGGCACCCTGGTCGCGTCGCCCCCGGCTCAGGGCTTTTGAGCCTGCTTGCATTGAACTTGGATGCGCTCGTGCGCGCCGCCGCCAGGCCCCAGGCGCAGCGCGGTCAGGCAACCGCCCCACACGCAGCCGGTGTCCAGGCCAATCACATCTGAGCGGCCCAGCCAGCCCAAGGTGGACCAATGGCCAAAAGCCACGGTGTTTTGCGCCGTGCGGCGCCCGGGCACGTCAAACCAGGGCATGAAGCCTTCAGGCGAGGCGCCCGCACCTTCTTTGCTGTCAAATTCCATCACCCCTTGGGCAGAGCAAAAGCGCAAGCGCGTCAGCGCATTCACCACCACGCGCAGGCGCTCGGTGCTTTGCAGGTCATCGCGCCAGTGGTCGGGCGTATTGCCATACATGGTGTGCAAAAAATCCCCCCAGTCTGGGCCGCGCAGCACCGCGCTCACCTCGGCTGCCAGTTCCAGTGTTTGCTCGGCGCTCCAGCTGGGCAGCACGCCGGCATGCACCATCAAAATACCGTGGGCTGACAGGGCCAGGCGTTGCTGGCGCAACCAACCCAGCAGGGCAGGGGCATCGGGGGCGCCCAGCACCTGCTTCAAGGTGTCGCGCTTGCCCGCGGGCCGCACGCCATGCGCCACGGCCAGCAAATGCAAATCATGGTTGCCCAGCAGGCACTGCGCGCTGTGGCCCAGCGCCATCAAGCGGCGCAAGGTGCCCAGCGAGTCTGGCCCCCGGTTCACCATATCGCCCAGCACATACAAGGTGTCGCGGCTCGCCGAAAAATCAATTTCGGCCAACAGCCGGCCCAGTGCCGCGTCGCAGCCCTGAATATCGCCCACCAAATAAAACGCCATGCATCGGCTCCTTCAATTCACGTTGCTTTGGATTGTCCCTCACCAGCGTCATGGCGGCGCGGCACAATACGCCTCATGGACTTTTTGCTGATCGCATTTCTGACCCTGCTCAACGGCGTCTTCGCCATGTCCGAGCTGGCGCTGGCCGCCAGCCGCAAAGCCCGCCTGGCCGCCATGGAAGAGGCGGGCGACAAAGGCGCCGCCGCCGCTTTGCTGCTGCTGGAAAAACCCACGCAATTTTTGTCCACCGTGCAAGTGGGCATCACCTCCATCGGTGTACTCAACGGCATCGTGGGCGAAGCCGCCTTCAGCAGCGGCGTGGCCCACTGGCTGCAGAGCTGGGGCATGGCGCCGGCCGCAGCCGCCATTGCCGCCACCGCGCTGGTGGTCACGGCGATTACCTTCACCACCATTATTTTTGGCGAGTTGGTGCCCAAGCGCATCGGCCAGCTGCACCCCGAGGCCACGGCCCGCCTAGTGGCCCGGCCCATGACCTGGCTGGCCAAGGCCGCCAAACCCTTTGTCGGCTTGTTGTCGTTCACCACCCAAAGCGTGCTCAAGCTCATGCGCATCGACACCACGGGCAACCGCGCCGTGACCGAAGAAGAAATCACCGCCAGCCTCGAAGAAGGCGTGGACGCTGGCCTGATCGAAGAGCACGAGCACCAAATGGTGCGCAATGTCTTTCATTTAGACGACCGCCTGCTCGCCTCGCTGATGATTCCGCGCACCGACATCCAATGGCTCGACGCGGCCCTGACCCCCGCCCAATCCTTGCTGGTGGCCAGTGGTCAAAACGGTCAGGTCGGCCACTCCTGGTACCCGGTGTGCCGCGGCGGCTTGGACCATGTGGTCGGCCTGATCAGCGTGGCCAAGCTCTTGAGCCTGCCGCTGGACAGCACCGACACGCTCGAATCCCACATCAACCCCGCCACCTTTGTGCCTGAAACATTGAGCGGCATGGAGCTGCTGGAGCAATTGCGCGACCAGTCTGGCCGCATGGTGCTGGTGGTGGACGAATACGGCGTGGTCCAAGGCCTGCTCACGCCGCGCGACCTGCTCGAAGCCATCACCGGCGAACTGCAACCCCTGGCGCAGATAGACGCCTGGGCGACCGAGCAGCCCGACGGCTCTTGGCTGCTCGACGGCTTGATGCCCATCAATGAACTCAAGTCCCGCTTAGACATCAAGCAACTCCCGGGCGAAGAGCGGGGTATATATAACACCTTGGCCGGACTGATATTGGCTCAATTAGGGCATTTACCGCATATTCAAGAGGCCGTGCACTGCGACGAGTGGGTATTTACCGTGACGGAAATGGATGGACGCCGAATTGATAAAGTCAATGCAAACCGTCAGCATTAACTCTCTGTGCCCTGATCTGTATAGGAATGTAAATAAAGATAAAGATCCTATTATTTATTTTTTACCGAGAATAGGGTGTATTATTCAGCCTCTATTAAATCCTATCGAGAGCTAAAATATGACCGCAACTTACAAAGACCTGCTGCAACAACGCGAAGCCTTGGAAAAAGCCATTGCCGACGCCCGTCACCGTGAAGTTTCTGACGCCGTTGCCAAAGCCCGCGCCTTGGTCGCTGAATATGGTTTAACTGCCCACGACGTATTCCCATCGGGCCGCACGGCCAAAGTCGCTGGCACCAAAGCCACCGTGAAAGTCGCGCCTAAATACCGTGACCCCGCCACTGGCCAAACTTGGACCGGTCGCGGTAAAGCCCCTAAATGGATTGACGGTAAAGACCGCGCTGCATTCGCCATTGCCTGATTCTTTTCGGCCGTTGAACATGGCTTGAATCCAGATAATGCACCCACCCCCGCTGGCTACGCGTTGGCGGGGGTTTTATTTTTTATAACGGTCTTTGAGTTGCGGTAAACTCCGTGAAAAAGACATCGCCAACATGCTTGAACCCCGCGACTCAGAATCTGATTTCTCTGGCCATGACGCTACCGAGCCCGGTGAGGGTGGGCTCAGCAGCCTCTGGTATTTGGCCTACACCAAGCCGCGCTTTGAGGGCGTGGCGCAAGTCAATCTGCAGCAGCAGGCGTTTGACGTGTATTTGCCGATGTACAAGAAGTTCAAAAAAACCGAAGCCGGCTCCGTCAGCGTGTTTGAGCCCATGTTTCCGCGCTACATCTTTTTCAGACCCACTCGGCCAGGCCAAAGCATTTCCACCGTGCGCTCGACCAAAGGAGTGAACAACTTGGTGCGTTTTGGCTTTGAATACGCGGTGTTGCAAGACAATATGGTGGAGCTGATCCGACAGTTGGAGCAAGGCCGTAACCAAATCAGCGTGCTGGAGGCCAGCCCCTTCAAAGCCGGGCAAAGAGTGCGTTTGAAGCACCAAGCCTTGAACAATATGCAAGGCTTGGTGCAAAGTGTGGGCAGCAAACGCATTGCGGTGCTGCTGGAAATCATGGGGCGCCCCACTGTGGTTCAGGTCGAACACCACCAACTCGAAGCAGATTGACTTTTGAAACAACCTGAAAAACAAGCCGTTTTGCCGCAACACATTGCCATCATCATGGACGGCAACCGCCGCTGGGCCAAACAGCGCTTCATGCCTACGGCCTTGGGCCACGCGGCCGGCGCCAAGCGGGTGCGCGAAATCGTCCAAGCCTGCAACGACATTGGCATCCCGCACCTGAGCGTGTTCGCCTTCAGCACCGAAAACTGGAAGCGCCCTGCCGACGAAGTCACCGGCCTGATGGGCCTGTTCATGACCTATTTGCAAAAAGAAGTCGACAACATGAACGCCAATGGCGTGCGCCTCAAAATTGTGGGTGACACCAGCCGCTTTGATGACAAGTTGCAAGCGCTCATCGCCTCAGCGCAAGCACAAACCGCGGCCAATACCCAAATCACCTTGACCGTGGCCGCCAACTACGGAGGCCGTTGGGACATGGTGCAAGCCGCCAAAGCCTGGCAGCAAGCCCACCCTGGCCAAGATGTGCACGACCTGACCGAAGAAACCCTGGCCCCGTTCCTGAGCACCGCCTACGCGCCCGAGGTCGACCTGCTGATCCGCACCGGCGGCGAGTCCCGCATCAGCAACTTCATGCTGTGGCAATCGGCCTACGCTGAAATGTTTTTCACCAACGACTTGTGGCCCGAGTTCAGCCCCAAGCGTTTGCAAGAAGCCATTGCCTGGTTCGCCGAGCGCGATCGGCGCTTTGGCTCCTCGGCGCCGCTTTGAAACTGCGATTCGCCGCAGCCTAAGCCAGGCCCCAGGCCCACAGCTTGGGGCCGAACACCATCAACCCCACGACCGCAGCCGCTAGGCTGCACACCAGCACGCCAGCAGCGGCCACATCTTTGGCGTCGCGTGCCAGGGCGTGCCACTCGGGCTGGGCCAAGTCCACGGCGAACTCCAGCGCGGTGTTCAGCGCCTCGGCGCCCATCACCAAGCCTATGGCCAGCACCACGGCCAGCCAATCGCTGGCGCTGATTTGCAGCCAAATGCCCAAGGCCACCACGCCACAGGCCACCACCGCGTGAATGCGGGCATTAGGCTGGCGCAGCAGCACCTTCAGGCCGCGCAAGGCGTGCCCGAAAGAGGCTAAACGCGAGATGGAGCGTGGGGTCATACTGTCGCCAACTCCGGTTCAAGATGGGCGCTCACCCAAGCCGCTGACAGGCCAAGAAGCAGTTGTTTAGACAAGCGCATGGACAACCTTCAGGATAAATGTCGGATTGTAGGTAGTAAAAGCGAAACCCTTGATCAAGTTCTTTTTTTTGGGGCGCATTTGCGCAAAATCAAAGCCTCGCGCATCGCAAAGTGACTTAAAAAGAGGTTAAGATCGGCGGCTTGATTAAACTTTTTGAAACGGTGTTTTCTTGCGGTAGCCTGCACGGCCCTTTAATCTTTTGGGTGGAAACCCTTATTCCTCCAACAGCTTCATGACCCCAACTCCCCCCTCATTACGCTCCCTTTCTGTGCGCACGGCTTTGTTGTTTTGTGGTGCGCTTTTCAGTTTTCAGGCGCTGGCGCAGTATCAGGTGGCTTGGCCGCAAACGGCTCAAGGTACTCAAGGTACTCAAGGTACTCAAGGTACTCAAGGTACTCAAGGTACTCAAGGTGCGGCCGCGACAGGCCTGCCAACACTTCCCGGGGCTACCCCCCCAGTTTTGACGCAGCGGCCTGACTTTGCGGGGCAAGACGCAACGCAAAACCAAAACCAAAACCAAAACCAAAACCAAAACCAAAACCGCTTTCAGCGCCCGCCCAAGCCCCAAACCCCCAGCCAGTTCCAGCGTTTTGTGCAAGAAGGCACGGGCAAGCTTTTGCCCAACTTCGGTGCAGAATTGTTTGAAAACCCCCAGGCCTACACCGCCGACAGCGCCGCAGCCGCCCCAGCCGACTACACCCTGGGCGCTGGCGACGAGGTGCGCGTGCAAATTTGGGGCTCGGTCGACTACTCAGGCACCCACACGCTGGACCGCAACGGCAGATCGG
>CAIWWN010000035.1 GCA_903916355.1 uncultured Burkholderiales bacterium
CCGTGGGGAATTTCTCAAAAGCAAAACGGGGGATCTTGGTGACCACGTAATCGATCGAGGGCTCGAACGATGCGGGTGTGGCACCACCGGTAATCTCGTTACGCAGCTCATCGAGCGTGTAGCCCACAGCCAATTTGGCAGCGACTTTGGCGATCGGAAAGCCCGTGGCTTTAGACGCCAGCGCCGACGAACGCGAGACACGCGGATTCATCTCGATCACAACCATGCGGCCATCGACCGGGTTGATGGAGAACTGCACATTCGAGCCGCCAGTGTCCACACCGATTTCACGCAAAACCGCCAAGGAGGCATTGCGCAGAATTTGGTATTCCTTGTCGGTCAAGGTCTGAGCGGGTGCCACCGTGATCGAGTCACCGGTGTGCACGCCCATGGGGTCCAAGTTTTCGATGGAGCAGATGATGATGCAGTTGTCCGCCTTGTCGCGCACCACTTCCATCTCGTACTCTTTCCAACCCAGGAGCGACTCTTCAATCAACAACTCGTTGGTGGGAGAAGCTTCCAAGCCGCGCTTGCAAATGGTCTCAAACTCTTCAGGGTTGTAGGCGATGCCGCCGCCCGTGCCGCCCAGCGTGAAGCTGGGGCGAATGACGGTGGGAAAGCCCAAGGTCTTTTGCACTTCCCAAGCTTCTTCCATGCTGTGGGCAATACCGGAGCGCGCAGAACCCAGACCAATTTTGGTCATGGCGTCTTTGAACTTCAAACGGTCTTCGGCTTTGTCAATGGCTTCGGGCGTGGCGCCGATCAGCTCGACCTTGTATTTTTCGAGCACGCCGTGGTGCCACAAATCGAGTGCGCAGTTCAGTGCGGTTTGGCCGCCCATGGTGGGCAAAATCGCGTCGGGACGTTCTTTGGCAATGATCTTCTCGACCGTTTGCCAGGTGATGGGTTCGATGTAGGTCACGTCGGCGGTGGCCGGGTCGGTCATGATCGTTGCAGGGTTGCTGTTGATCAAGATGACTTTGTAACCCTCTTCACGCAAAGCCTTGCAGGCCTGCACGCCAGAGTAGTCGAACTCGCAGGCCTGACCGATGATGATCGGACCTGCGCCAATGATGAGGATGCTTTTAAGGTCGGTGCGCTTAGGCATGTTTGTTCCCGCAGGACAGCTCCAAGGGAGCAATGGCCCCCTCGGGGGGCAGAGAAATGGCAAAGCCGTGAACGTGGGGGCTCATGAATTTTTCTCCATCAAGTTGATGAAGCGGTCAAAGAGGTAAGCAATATCGTGGGGGCCGGGCGATGCTTCGGGGTGACCCTGGAAGCAAAATGCGGGCTTGTCGGTGCGGGCCAGGCCCTGCAAGGTACCATCAAACAGCGACACATGGGTGGCGCGCATGTTGGCGGGCAAGGTTTTTTCATCCACCGCAAAACCGTGGTTTTGGCTGGTGATGGAGACACGACCCGAATCCAAGTCTTTCACCGGGTGGTTGGCGCCATGGTGGCCAAACTTCATCTTGAAGGTTTTGGCTCCGCTGGCCAGGGCCATGATTTGGTGGCCCAAACAAATACCAAAGGTGGGAATGCCGGTTTCGATCAATTCGGCTGCGGCGGCAATGGCGTAGTCGCAGGGCTGGGGGTCACCAGGGCCGTTGGACAAGAAAATACCATCGGGCTGGTGCTTGAGCACATCGGCGGCGGGCGTTTGGGCCGGCACCACCGTGACCTTGCATCCGCGCTGCGCCAACATGCGCAAAATGTTTTTCTTCACGCCAAAGTCATATGCGACCACATGGAACTTCGGTGCAGCCAAGGTGCCGTAGCCTTCGCCCAAGGTCCATTCGGTCTCAAGCCATTCGTAGGCCTTCGTCACTGAAACTTTTTTCGCCAAATCGAGACCCGACATGCTCGGGGCCGCCTTGGCCGCGGCAACGCCCTGGTCGATCAGGGCTTGCGTCACGGCTTGTCCTGGCGCCAAACCCACAATCGCTCCGTTTTGCGCACCTTTTGTGCGCAAATGGCGTGTCAATTGACGGGTATCGATGTTGGCAATCGCCACAGTGCCACTGTCTACCAAATAAGATGACAAGGTTTGACTGGAGCGGAAGTTACTGGCGATCAAAGGCAAATCTTTGATGATCAGACCTGCAGCATGGACTTGGTCGGCTTCGATGTCTTCCACGTTGACGCCATAGTTGCCGATGTGCGGGTACGTCAAAGTGACGATCTGCTGGCAATAGCTGGGGTCAGTGAGGATTTCTTGATAACCGGTGAGCGAGGTGTTGAAAACCACTTCGCCAACGGTGGAGCCAGGGGCTCCGATCGAATTGCCGATAAAGACCGTGCCGTCTGCGAGCGCCAAGATGGCGGGCGGGAAGGTTCCCTGAAGAGACAAAAGCACTGGGTTCTCCGGAATAGTTTCGGGTACGCCCCAGTCGCCAGAAAGTGTGACTCTCAGAGCGACTGCTTTAGAAGGGAGTTGGCTTGGACGAGCTGGTGCGTACGGGTTGATGCGGGAAAGCCTCTCATTATAGCCGTATCCGCCTCATTTCCACTGACGTTGCAGGACAAAATCAGCTCATTGAGGTACCGACAGCAAGGCCGCCGAGGCGCTGGCATGCAAACAAATGGCCGCCGCACTGGCCACGTTCAACGACTCTTCGCCACCCGGCTGGGCAATGCGCACCCGCATCTGCGCCATGGCCATGATCTCCTCGCAAACCCCCTGCCCTTCGTGCCCCATGATCCAGACGCAGGCCGCAGGCAAGCGCTGCTGAGCCAACAGTTCATGTAAAAAAGGGCCTTGATGGGAACTCGTGGTCAACAGCGGCAACGCCAGCTGAGCCAACAGGCCGGGCGCAGCAGCTTCAATCAAATTCATGCCGAAATGCGCCCCCATGCCCGCCCGCAGCACCTTGGCCGACCACAAGGCGGCCGTGCCGCGCATGGCCACCACTTGCTTGAAACCAAAGGCCGAAGCACTACGCAAAATGGCCCCGACATTGCCAGCGTCCTGCACCCGGTCCAGAACCACCGTGGGCTGGCCCGACTGGATCTGCTGCTCGGCGGCGTAGTCCAGCACAAACCCCATTTGTGCCGGCGACTCCAAACTGCTCAGGGTCTGAAACAGGGCATCAGGCACCACAAATACCTGCTCGCACACATCGCGCCAAGCCAAGGGTGCGCTGTTCCACACCGATGGCGTCACCACCACCTGCAAAGGCTTGACGCCCCGATCCAAGGCGGCACGGCACAAATGGTCGCCCTCGAGCCACACGCGGCCTTGTTTACGGTAGGCCGATGGATCTTGCGACAACCGGCGAATGGTTTTAAGGAGGGGATTGTCTTTGGACGTGATTTCAATCATCACAAGACCTTGGCCACAGGGGCGAATGAACGACGGTGCAAGGGTGAGGCGCCGTGTGTGGTCAAGGCCTGCAGGTGCGCTTGCGTGCCATAGCCTTTGTGTTGATCAAAGCCATAGGCGGGGTAGGCTTGGTGCATGACTGCGCACATGCGGTCGCGATGCACCTTGGCCAAAATCGACGCCGCTGATATGGCATTGACCTTGGCATCGCCTTGCACAATGGCTTCGGCCAAGATGTCCAAACGCGGTAAGCGGTTACCGTCCACCAGCACTTTGTGAGGCTTGAGTCGCAAGCCCTCTACGGCGCGCTGCATGGCGAGCATCGTGGCTTGCAAAATATTGAGCGCATCGATTTCTTGCACCGAGGCCTCTGCGATCGAAAAACACAAGGCTTTGGCGCGAATTTCGTCAAACAATTTTTCGCGCCGTTTGGCACTGAGCTTTTTCGAATCCGCCAGTCCCTGAATGGGTTTCAAGTCATCCAAGATCACCGCCGCAGCGACCACCGGACCGGCCAAAGGACCGCGTCCAGCCTCGTCCACACCGGCCACCAGACCGGGCGTGTCCCAAACCAGCGAAGGCTGCTCACCGTGAAAGTACTTTTTGGATGGCATGGGCCGCAAGTTGTGGCGTGTCACGCAGCAAGCTGTGATGCAATTGCGTGAAACGTTGTTGAAGAAGTTCGATTTTCGCAGGTGATCCCAGCCAGTCCAAAACCGCATCGGCCAAACGCGGCGGCGTCGCTGCGTCCTGCAGCAATTCGGGGACGACAAAATCTTGGCACAAAATATTGGGCAAACCCACCCATGGCTGCAGCTTTTGCCGGCGCATGATTTGCCAACTGAGCCAATGCATGTTGTAGGCAATCACCATGGGTTTTTTGAACAAGGCCGCTTCCAAGGTCGCTGTGCCGCTGGCGATCAAGGTCACGTCGCAGGCCGCCAAGGCCAGATGCGACTGACCGCTGAGCACCTGAATGTGCGCTGTCATCTGCTGCTGCGCCACCATGGCGTCGATGCGCGGCTTGAGCGCAGGCAGGGCCGGCAGCACAAATTGCAAGTTCGGCCGAGCCGCCAGCATGTGGCGACTGGCTTGAGTGAAGCGCTCAGCCAAATACGTGATTTCTGACGCCCGGCTGCCCGGCAGCAAGGCCACGACGGGCCGTTCGGTATCCAGGCCCAGTGCGACCCTGGCCGCGGTGGTGTCCGTCTGCATGGGAATCGCTTGCGCGATGGGGTGTCCCACATACGTGGCCTCGATGCCGTGCGAAGCCAGCAAGGCCTCTTCAAACGGGAAAATGCACAACACATGGTCCACGCTGTCGCGAATTTGGGCGATGCGATCGGCACGCCAGGCCCAAATCGAAGGACAGACAAAATGCACCGTGGGCACACCCTGCGCTTTCAAAGCATGCTCCAAATCCAAATTGAAATCGGGCGCATCCACACCAACGAATACATCGGGTTTGTTGGCCAATAAGCGCTCACGCAACTGCTTTCGGATGCCGACAATTTCGCGGTAGTGGCGCAGCACCTCCACATAACCTCGGACCGCCAATTTTTCGCAGGGCCACCAAGCGTCAAAACCTTGCGCCGCCATTTTCGACCCGCCAATACCAAAGGCCTGCGCTTGCGGCCAGTGCGTGCGCAAGCCTTGCAGCAGCAAACCACCCAGCAAATCGCCAGAGGGCTCGCCGGCCACCATGCCCATCGTCACGGCCTGCGACAAAGCCCCGAGCGACGACTGTGGGACTTGGCTGGCGACAAGCAGTGAAGAAGTCACAACGCGATCAACGCACGATACCGCGCTGCGCAGAAGTACCCGACAAAAAGTCCAGCATCATCTGAATGTCTTGCGCGGCATCAGGAAAGGCTTCGGTCAAACCGGCGATGGCCGACTGGGCCGCGGTCAGTGTGAGGTCTTGCCGATACAGCGCTTTGTGAATGGCCTTGACCGCAGCAATGCGCGAGGCCGAAAAACCTCGACGCTTCAGCCCTTCAAAATTCATGGAACGCGCCTTGGCGGGCTGGCCCTGGGCCATGACAAAGGGCGGCAGATCGGCGAACAGCAGGGAGTTCATGGCCGTGAAACTGTGCGCGCCCAAGCGGCAGAACTGATGCACCACGGTGAAGCCACCCAGGATGACCCAGTCGCCCACCACCACGTGGCCGGCCAACTGGGTGTTGTTGGCAAAAATCGTGTGGTTGCCCACCTGGCAGTCATGCGCCAAATGCACATAGGCCATGATCCAGTTGTCATGGCCCACACGGGTGACCCCCAGGTCGCCGGGCGAGCCGATGTTGAAAGTGCAAAACTCGCGAATGGTGTTGCGGTCGCCAATCACCAACTCACAAGGCTCGCCTGCATATTTCTTATCCTGTGGAATCGCGCCCAATGAGCTGAACTGAAAGATGCGGTTGTCGGCGCCGATGGTGGTGTGGCCTTCGATCACGCAGTGACCGGCCACGCTGGTGCCTGGGCCAATCTTGACATGTGGGCCGATCAGGCTGTAAGGGCCGATCGTGGCGGTGCTGTCGATGTCCGCACCCGGCGCGACGATGGCAGTGGGATGAATCCGCGACATGCTGCCCACGCCTTACGCAATCTTGCGCATGGTGCACATCAGCTCGGCTTCAACCGCCAATTCGTCACCCACTTTGGCGATGGCTTTGAACTTGAAGACCCCAGATTTCATGCGCAGCAACTCCACTTCGAGGGTGAGTTGGTCACCGGGCTCCACGGGGCGCTTGAAACGTGCGCCATCGATGCCGGCAAAGTAATACACGGTGTTGTCATCGGGCGTTTCACCCAAGGTGTCAAAAGCCAAAAGTGCTGCCGCTTGGGCCAAGGCTTCGAGCATCAACACACCGGGCATGACCGGACGGTGCGGGAAGTGACCGGTGAAAAACGGCTCATTGATCGTCACGTTTTTCAACGCACGGATGCGCACGCCCTTTTCAATCTCCAGGACGCGGTCCACCAGCAAGAACGGATATCGGTGAGGCAGTTGTTTGAGAATTTGGTGGATGTCCATCATGATCAGATTTCCTTGTTATTTGAATTTTCCAAAGCCTTGAGCCTTTCGCGCAAGCGATACAACTGTTTGACACTGGCCGCATTTTTTTCCCACTGGGCATTCTCATCAATCGGGAACAGACCGGTGTAGTGACCGGGCTTGAGAATCGAACGGGTGACCACCGAAGCGGCCGACACATGCACACCCTCAGCGAGGGTTAAATGGCCCAGCACCACGGCGCCACCGCCAATGGTGCAGTGCGCACCAATGCGCGCGCTAC
>CAIWWN010000036.1 GCA_903916355.1 uncultured Burkholderiales bacterium
GACAGGGGCGACCATCAAGTCATCCTTCACGCCCAATGCAGCGCCGAAGGGTTTTACCGTCGCGCAGGCTTCACACCGCATGGCGCGGTGTTTGAAGAAGCGGGTATGGCGCACATCGAAATGCAGCTGTCGCTCTGAGTTTTTCGCGTGAACCGGGCCCTTTGCATTTCAAATGTCTTCCAGCAAAGGGTAGGGCAGGGGCATGAATGTCAATGTCGCGCCATCGGCCGCGCCCACATGCCATCCCGTTTGCATGCTCTCGAGGGTGCCGCTGACCAAGGCATCAAAGCCTTGGTGATGGTCATCTGATTGAGGATGTGCCGCAGCCAGGACCACGGTGCCGCAAGCTTGTTCGGGCTCGGTCGGCGTGAAGACCTCTTGACCGGGCACCAAGGCCACCGGGCTGTGCACCAGGGCGGTACGGCGCTTCAAAGTACCGCGAAACTGACTGCGCGCCACCACTTCTTGACCGGGATAGCAGCCTTTTTTGAAATTCACACCGCCCACTGATTCGTAATTGAGCATTTGCGGCACAAACGCCTCAAACACTGCATGGCTCAGCAGGGTCACGCCGCTCATCACCTCGGTCCATTGCCAAAGTTCAGTAGAAATTTCAGGCTCCGCCGGCAAGGTATGGCTCGCAGGGGCCAGCCACAAAGCGCGGGGGATGGCGCTGTCACCCACCTTGGCCGGGTAAAGCGCCACGGCGTGAACGCCATCTTGCGTCATGGACTGCCACGGTGCGGCCTCCTGTGAGCCCATGAGCGCTTGCGCACTGGCGCCCACCAAACCGCGCAATTGCCATTGGGCAGAAGCATCGCTGAGTTTGACTTTGGCGCGCATCACAAACATCGACAGGCGTTTGAGCGTTTGCGCCAACAAGTCCTGGCTCATCACCAGCAGCACGGTATCGGGCGCGGTTTTAATCAGCACGCCACTGGCCTGCATGCGCCCTTTGGCTGAGCAAAAGGCCGCTAAACGGGCTTGCCCCACAGGCAACAGCAACACATCTTGGGTCAGTTGGTTGTGCAGAAAGTGGGCTGCTTCTTCGCCTTGGGCCTGAATCACACCCCAATGGGGCAGGGGGGCTCTGCCGCGTTGCAGCAGGGTTTGAGGGAAATCGGTGTCGATGGCGGTATCGGTATGCATCCCTCAATTATCATCCTCACTTCAAGACTGTGAAGGTAATAGGGCTGTGCGACGTTGGTTGAAAACATTTTTGTTCGGAACAGCCCTGCTGGTCGTTGTGCTGGGTGCCGGTGCCTACCAGTGGTGGACGCACCCCTTGCATCCGAGCGGCAGCGCTTTGGATCTGACGGTAGAACCAGGCACCACACCCCGTGGCGTGGCGCAGGCCGTGGTCGAGTCAGGCGTTAAAACCTCGGCCGACTTGCTGTTTGTGAGCTTTCGGCTTTCGGGTAAAGCCCGCCAGATCAAAGCGGGAAGTTACGAAATCAGCAACAGCACCACCCCCAAAAGTCTGTTGTTGATGCTGGTTCGCGGCGAGGAAACCTTGAGAACCGTGACCTTGGTCGAAGGTTGGAATTTTCGCCAAGTGCGCCAGGCGCTGGCCAAGGCCGACCAACTCAAACCCGAATCCCAAAGCCTGAGTGGGTCTCAGCTCATGGCGCAATTGGGCCGACCTGAGCAGCACCCGGAAGGGCGCTTTTACCCAGACACCTACACCTACGCCAAAGGTTCCAGCGATTTGGCCGTTTTGCAGCGCGCCCTCAAATCGATGGACAAACACCTGGCGCAAGCCTGGGCGGCGCGGGCGGCGAGCACGCCTTTGAAATCCCCTGAAGATGCGCTGATTTTGGCCAGCATTGTGGAAAAAGAAACCGGCAAAGCCACCGACCGGCCCCTGATTGCGGGCGTATTTGCGAACCGCTTGCGCATCGGCATGATGCTGCAGACCGACCCGAGCGTCATTTACGGTCTGGGCGCTGATTTTGATGGCAATTTGCGCCGTAGCGATTTGCGCGCCGACACGCCCTACAACACCTACACCCGAACCGGCTTGCCACCTACGCCGATTGCCATGCCCGGCAAAGCAGCCTTGGCTGCCGCTGTGCAACCCGCGCCCACGTCGGCTTTGTATTTCGTCGCCAAGGGCGATGGCAGCAGCCACTTCAGCAGCAACTTGACCGAGCACAACCGCGCCGTGAACCGCTATCAACGGGGTTTGGGCGCAGCCGAATCGGCAGCCCCTGCGGGCAGTGGACAATAAGACCTTTCACCATGAGCGCTCTATGACACGCGGTTTATTCATCAGCTTTGAGGGGATTGACGGCGCAGGCAAATCGACCCACATCGAAGGCTTGGCCGAATTGTTTCGTGCGCAAGGTCGCCAAGTGGCTTTGACCCGGGAGCCGGGCGGCACGCCCTTGTCTGAAAAACTGCGTGCATTGGTGTTGCACGACGCCATGGACCCGTTGACCGAAGCCCTGTTGATGTTTGCCGCTCGGCAAGAACACATCGTGCAGGTGATCGTCCCCGCACTGGCCCGGGGCGACGTGGTCTTGTGTGATCGCTTTACCGATGCCACTTTTGCCTACCAAGGTGGGGGCAGGGGTTTTGACTGGCCTATGTTGGAAACGCTGGAGCAACTGGTGCAGCACCGGACCGGGCAAACCCATTTGCTACAGCCCGATTTGACCATTTGGTTTGATTTACCCCCCAGTGTGGCCGCCGAGCGTTTGGTGCAGGCCCGCGTGCCTGACAAATTTGAAGCCCAGCCCGTGGCGTTTTTTGAACAAGTACGCAACGGCTACGCACGCCGCTGCGCGCAATACCCCGCGCGCTTTGCGCAGATCAACGCCAACCAAGCGCGTGAAGCGGTGTGGCTGGAGGTGGAAACCGCGGTGTTGAATTTACTGGCTGCGCGGCAAGTTCAGGGGCTTTCATCATGAGTTCAACTTTGAACGCGCCCTGGATCGCTGCGCAAACCGAACAACTGCTGGCCCAAAAAGGCCATGCCTGGATCTTGGCCGGCCCCTCCGGTTTGGGGCAATACGAGCTGGCCTTGGCTGTGGCCAGAGCGTGGTTGTGCGAACACCCCACTGCGCAAGGTGCTTGCGGTGTCTGCGGCAGCTGCCACGCCATTGCGGTGCGCACCCATGCCGATCTGTGCGTGCTGATGCCTGAGACCGTGATGCTCGAGTTGGGTTGGCCCTTGAGCGAAAAAGCCCAAGACGAGATCGACAAGAAAAGCCGTAAACCCTCCAAAGAAATCCGTGTGGACGCCATGCGCGATGCGGTGGAATTTTCGCAACGCACCAATGCCCGGGGCCGTGGCAAAGCGGTGCTGGTTTTCCCGGCCGAGCGCATGAACCAAGTGACCGCCAACGCCCTGCTCAAAACCCTGGAAGAGCCGCCGGGCGACGTTAAATTTGTTTTGGCCACCGAAGCTTCTCACCAGTTGCTGCCCACCATCCACAGTCGCTGCCTGGGACACACCATGGTCTGGCCCGAGCAGTCCCAGGCCTTGGCCTGGCTGGAAGAGCAGGGCATTGCAGCGCCCGATGCGCAGGTGTTGCTGCACGCGGCAGGCGGGCGTCCAGCCGATGTGCTGCGCCAAGCCGCGGCAGGGCAGTCGCCCGCATGGTGGTCTGGCTTTCCAAAGGCCATGGCGCGGGGCGATGTGGCAGCCTTGTCCGATCTGACACCCGCGCAAGCGATTGAGTCGCTGCAAAAGTTGTGTCACGACTTGGTCTTGCACCAGTCGGGCGCGGCGCCACGTTTTTTCAAAGTCGAGGTCTTGCCCCCCAGCAAGGCCTCACTGTCCACTTTGACCAGCTGGTTCAAACGGCTGAGCACGGCGGCGCGAACCGCTGAGCACCCTTTTAACGTCGGCTTGATGCTCGAAGCCCTGGCCAGCGAAGCCCGTTTGGCCATTCTTTCCCCACATTGATTTGCACACCGATTTTTGAGATGTACACCGATTCCCATTGCCACCTGAATTTTCCTGAGCTGCTGCAGCGTTTGCCCGAGATTCGTGCGGCCATGGCCGACACTTTGGTGACCCGCGCCCTGTGCATCTGCACCACCATGGAGGAGTTTGACAATGTGCACCGCCTGGCCACGGGTTACGACAACTTTTGGGCCACGGTGGGCGTACACCCGGACAACGAAGGCATCCACGAGCCGACATTGGACGAACTGGTCGAACGTGCGGCCTTGCCCCGGGTGGTGGCCATTGGTGAAACGGGTTTGGATTACTACCAAATGGACGAGCGCAAAGGCGGGCGCACCTTGGCTGACATGGAATGGCAGCGCGATCGCTTTCGCACCCACATCCGCGCGGCGCGTGCAACCCAATTGCCCTTGGTGATCCATACCCGTTCGGCGTCTGACGACACCCTGGCGATCTTGAAAGAAGAGGGCGAGTGCGGTGACGCGCTGTCGGCGGGCGGTGTTTTTCACTGTTTCACCGAGTCCATGGCCGTGGCCCGTGCCGCACTGGATTTGGGCTTCTACATCTCGCTCTCAGGCATCTTGACCTTCAAAACAGCGCACGAACTGCGTGAAGTGGCCCAATTTGTGCCCAATGATCGCTTGCTGATTGAAACCGACAGCCCCTATTTGGCGCCTGTGCCGTATCGCGGCAAAACCAATTCACCCGCTTACGTGCCTTTTGTGGCCAAGTTGTTGGCCGAGTTGCGCGGCGGCACAGCCGAAGACATGGCGCACTTGACCAGTCAGAATTTCGATGCCTTATTCACCAAAGTCAGTGCTTAAACGCTCTTTTCAACTTCAAGTCATTTATTAAATGTAATTTATGAGAAATATCATAAAGAGCCTTGTTTTAATTGTAATTTCACTATTTTCAGGGCTGACCAAAGCCGGCTCGTACGAAGATTTTTTCAAAGCCATTCCCTTGGACGATGTACGCACGGTCACCAGCTTGCTGCAACGTGGTTTTGACCCCAATACCATCAGCCCCAAAGGCGTTCACGGTTTGTTTTTGGCTGTTCAGTCGGATGCGCTCAAGACCGCTGGTGTTTTGATCCATTGGCCCAAAACGCAAGTCGAATGGCGCAGCGACAAGGACGAAAGTCCTTTGATGCTGGCCGCACTCAAAGGCCATGTTGATTTGGTGAATCACCTGATCGCCAAAGATGCCGACGTCAACAAGACCGGCTGGACGCCATTGCATTACGCTGCATCGGGCGCCAAAGCGCCCATCCTGCTGATTTTGCTGGAACACAGCGCCTACATTGACGCCGAGTCACCCAACGGCTCCACGCCTTTGATGATGGCGGCCATGTATGGCAATGCCGAATGCGTGAAGGTGTTGCTGGAGGCTGGCGCTGACCCCACACTGAAAAACCAACAAGGGCTCACTGCTGCAGACTTTGCGCTTCGTGTTTCAAGAAATGACTCGGCCGCATTGATTGATGCTGCCTTCAGCCTCTGGGGTAAAGCAAAGCCCCAACATCGAAATTGAATCCAGACAGAGCGACGCACTTCACTACGTCTTGAATCCTGTTATTTAACTTCATACGATGTATATTATGTTAAGTCAATGAATCATGGCAGAGTGACATTTTCAGTGACGCAGACCGTCTGCCGGCACAATGGGACTTGTTCAAATTATTTTCAAACGATTCAAGAAGAATGACTTGAACCATCTACAGGATTAGACGCGAATGATTGAAATCGAGAATATGGGCGGTGCATCGACTAGCGAAGCGGTGCCGAAATCAATTTACCAACGGAGACGCTTCATGACAATCATTTCCCGGGCCCTCACTTTTGCGGTAGGCTTGCTGGCCGCCTCGGTGGCTTTGAGCCAAAGCTATCCCTCTGCGCCCGTCACGCTGGTGGTGCCCTTTGCCGCCGGAAGTGGCACCGATGCGGTGGCACGCATCGTTGCCAGAAAGTTGAGCGAGCGCCTCAAACAAACTGTTCTGGTGGACAACAAGGCGGGCGCCAACGCGCAAATTGGCGCCCTCTTCGTCGCCAAGGCCAAGCCTGACGGTTACACCTTGTTGATGACCACGAATACATCGCATTCCGCCAACCCGAGTTTAGTGCTCAATCTCAAGTACGACCCGATCAAAGACTTCACCCCCATCACCCGGGTGGGTGAACTCCCCTTTGTGCTGGTGGTGAACAAAAACGACCAGGCGAAGACGCTCAAGGAATGGATTGACTTGGCCAAACTCAATCCCGGTAAATTTTCTTACGCAACGCCCAACAGCACGTCCTTGGTGGCATCCGAAACCATCAAGCGCATTGCTGGCTTAGACGTGGTGGGCATTCCCTACAAATCAAGCCCGCAAGCCCTCACCGATCTCATCGGCGGATCCATTCAGATGTATGTGGTGGATACGGGCTCCGGCATGGGCATGATCAAATCTGGGGGTGTCCGGGTTTTGGGCGTCACCACCAAAGAGCCGCTGAGTTCGATGCCCGGTATACCGCCCATAGCCAAAGTGGTTCCTGGTTTTGACTTGACCTCATGGAACGGCATCTTTGGCCCTGCTGGCACGCCCAAGCCCATTGCCGACAAACTGAACTCGGAATTGCAAGAGGTTTTGGCCGACAAAGAAGTGCAAAAAGCACTGGGTCTGCTCGGCTTTGAAACTTGGCCCACCAAGACACCGGAGGAGTTTGCCAAATACGTGGCGGATCAACTCGCTCAGTGGGGCACCCTGATCAAGCAGGCCGGCATCAGTCCGGAATGAGCATGCGCGTTGACTATTCAGCCCCTACCGCAGGCCCTCTTGCGGGGGTCAAAATTCTCGATCTGACCTCTGTGGTGATGGGGCCATTTGCGACCCTGATCCTGGCCCAATTGGGTGCAGAAGTGATCAAGTTGGAAACCCCAGAAGGCGACAACATGCGCCATGTCGGACCCATGGCCAACGCCGGCATGGGCCATATTTTCTTGCATGCCAACGCGGGCAAAAGAAGCATCGTCTTGGATCTCAAACATCCAGAGGGTTGCGAGGCCGCCTTGAAAATGGCTGAGAGTTGTGATGTGTTCATCAGCAATGTGCGACCCCAGGCTTTGACCCGTTTGGGCTTGGACTACGCGTCGGTACGCCAGCGCAATCCGCGCATCATCCATGTCAGTTGCTGCGGCTTTGATCAAGACGGACCCGATGCCGCCCGGCCCGCCTACGACGACCTGATCCAAGGCGCCACAGGGGTGCCATGGCTCATGAAGCAATACGGCATGCCTGAGCCGGCCTATGCCCCAACCACGTTGGCCGATCGCGTGACGGGCTTGCACACGGTCTACGCCGTGACTGCCGCACTGTATGCACGCAGCCAATCGGGCTTGGGCCAGTCCGTGGTGGTGCCGATGTTCGAGTCCATGGCCCAGTTCATTTTGGGCGACCACATGGCGGGCCTGACCTTTGAGCCGCCCCTTGGAGCGCCTGGCTATGCCCGCCTGCTAACGCCCAACCGCAAACCTTATGCCACCAGCGACGGGATGTTGTGCGTCTTGATCTACAACGACAAGCATTGGAAAAGCTTCTTTGAAGCCATCGGCGAGTCAGACGGTTTAGGGCGTGATCCACGCTTTGTCACGCACAGCGCGCGCGCGGCCAACATCGATGCCGTGTATGCCGAAGTCGCCCGCATCCTGCGCACCCGCACCACCGCGCAATGGCGCACCTTGCTGGACGCGGCCGACGTGCCCAACATGCCGATGAACAGCCCCGAAGATCTGCTGGCCAACCCTCAGTTGCGCGCCACCGGATTTGTGAGTGACACTGTTCATCCGACTGAAGGGCATTTACACAGCCTTGCCCATCCGACCAAGTGGTCGGGTACCCCGCCGGCGCAAAGCTTTTCTCCCGCGCCCCGATTGGGTGAACACACCCGGCAAATCTTGGAAGAAGCCGGCTACTCCCCCGAAGCGATCGACGCCCTGATTCAACACGGCGCTTGCCGAACTGCCGAATAAATGGACTGAAAAATGCAAAAGAGTTACCTGGTTCGCACCGCAGAAGTGCCTGCATACCAACCCGCCAATCACCACCACACCAGCAATCAACGACTGATTGGTCCTGAGACCGTTGGCGCCAAACAAATGGAGATGCTGCTCGGCACCCTGCACAAAGGCGGTGGCGCCCTGCCCCATTCCCATCCTGGCATTGAGCAGGCCTGCTACCTCCTGGAGGGAACTGCGCATGTCGAAGTAGCCGGTCAGTCCTTTGACATGGTGCCGGGTGACAGCTGTTTCTTTCCGGCGGACGACATGCATGTCTTTACCGTCACCAGTGACACCCCAGTGAAGTTGCTCGTGTTCTACAGCCCGCCCTACGGTGAATCGCCAGACAAAGTGATTCGTTCCGCAAGCGCCATCACAACCAGTGCCGCCCAATGAATTTTGCGTTCACCCCTGACCAAGAACAAATTCGCGACGCCATAGAACGCGTGTGTGCGCCTTTCGACGCCGACTACTGGCTGCGCAAGGACCAAGAGGGCGGCTTTCCGGATGACTTCCACCAAGCGCTGGCGGCATCGGGTTGGTTGGGCATCGCAATGCCCGAAGCCTATGGGGGTGCCGGCCTGGGCATCAGCGAAGCCGCGCTGATGATGCACACGATTTCGGCGACGGGCGCAGGCTTGTCGGGCGCATCTGCGGTGCACATGAACATCTTTGGACTGCATCCTGTCGTGGTCTTCGGCAACGAAGCGCAAAAACAGCGCTGGCTGCCCCCCCTCATTGCGGGGACTGACCGGGCCTGCTTTGCGGTGACGGAACCGAACACCGGGCTGAACACCTTGAAGCTCAAAACCTTTGCTCGGCGTGAGGGTGA
>CAIWWN010000037.1 GCA_903916355.1 uncultured Burkholderiales bacterium
AGCCCTAATCCGACGATTTCCCTGCATTCACGAATGAGTTTCAATGCGGGGTTTGGATGCCGTAGGAACTCCACCACCAAAATCAAATGATGCCCTGCTTTGTGCAGGGCATTTTCTTTGTGCGCCCAGCATGGGCGCACACCTGCGGGTGCAAGTCCCGCTGCGAGCTGGTCACAGTGAGCAAAGCGAAGCGCAACTGCGTAAGGGCGACCGAGCGTGGGGAGGAAGCGTGGAGCGTAAATCGCGAGCCGATGAACAAGAACCGCATAGAAGGCGCTGCCAAGCAGGGCGAGTGGGCAAAGAACCACGAAGCTCTTGTGACCAAGGCGAGGTGGCGTAGATGCGGCGGTTGTGCGATGAAGGTGTGCGACCCTTACCTGGGGAGATCTCGCCTTGTCTCTGAAAGGAAGACGGCATTGCCGGAGCGAGAAGTCAGCAGAGGTCGTAGTAGCTGCAAGCTGGGGCCGCTGAGGCCACAAGGCAAGAGCGAAGGACCGAACGAGAGTGAGTGAGCGAGGACAAGAGGATGTCAAAGGCCATGCGTCAGATGCTGGGGCAACCCGGGCGTGCAAGCGTAGCAAGCGGTGAAGCCGCGAGCGATCTTGCCAGCGACGAAGCCTGCGGCCCGCCTCTTGAGCACTCGCGCACAGGGTCGGCAAAGCAGATGGCAGGCACTGGTGGCCTGCTGGAGGCGGCGCTGACGAGACAGAATCTGCAAACGGCGTGGAAGCGGGTCAAGGCCAACAAGGGCGCGGCCGGGGTGGATGGGCTCAATATTGAGCAAACCTCCCAGGTGCTGTGCACGAGCTGGCCAGAAATCTGCCAAGCGCTGCTAGCAGGACGTTACCGGCCCAGTCCGGTACGCAAGGTATTGATTCCCAAACCGGACGGCAGCCAGCGCGAGCTAGGCATCCCGACGGTGACAGATCGGCTGATCCAGCAAGCACTGCTTCAAGTGCTGCAACCGCTGATCGACCCCACCTTCAGCGACCACAGCCACGGGTTTAGACCGGGCAGGCGTGCGCATGATGCGGTCAAGGCCGCACGGGCGTACGTCCAATCGGGCAAGCGCGTGGTGGTGGACGTGGACCTGGCCAAGTTCTTTGACCGGGTCAACCACGACATCCTGATCGACAGGCTCAAGAGACGCATCGATGACGCTGGAGTGATCCGGCTGATACGGGCGTACCTGAACGCTGGGATCATGGACGGCGGGGTGGTGGTGGATCGCCATCTGGGCACGCCGCAAGGCGGGCCACTATCGCCCCTGCTGGCCAACGTGCTGCTGGACGAAGTGGACAAGGCGCTGCAGGTGCGGGGCTACAGCTTCGCGCGCTACGCTGACGACTGTAACGTCTACGTGGGCAGCATCAAGGCTGGCGAGCGGGTGATGTGCTACCTCAGAAAACTGTACACGGGCTTGAAGCTTCAGATCAATGAAGTCAAAAGTGCGGTGACTAGCGCCTTCGGGCGCAAGTTTCTGGGTTACGAGTTGTGGGTGGCCAAGGGCAGAGAAGTCAAATGTGCGGTGGCCTACAAGGCACTGGACAACTTCAAGGCCCGCATCCGGCAACTCACACGCCGTTCGGGAGGGCGCAGCATGGCACAAGTGGTGGAGAAACTCAGGCCCTACGTGCTGGGCTGGAAGGCGTACTTTGGGATGGCGCAAACGCCCAGGGTCTGGCGCGAGCTGGACGAGTGGCTGCGTCATCGGCTCAGAGCCATCCAGCTCAAGCACTGGAAGAGGTCCAGGGCGATCTATCGGGAACTGAAGGCATTGGGAGCGAAGGAGAACGTGGCGCGGCAAGTGGCGGGCAACAGCCGTCGTTGGTGGCGAAACAGTGACCGGTTGCTCAAGACGGTGCTGACGATTGCGTACTTTGATGGGTTGGCAGTTCCAAGGCTGTCGTGACCTCAAACTCTCGAACCGCCGGGTGCGGACCCGCATGCCCGGTGGTGTGGCAGGGGCGGCTGCAATAATTGCGGCCCCCCTATGCCGATTGGTCGGGTGGATGAGATGACCACTTGACAAAGTATGTATATGCTCATAATATACAAACATGATTAATTTTTCTTCGATAGTTGGCTTTGAATGGGATATAGGGAATTCACAAAAAAG
>CAIWWN010000038.1 GCA_903916355.1 uncultured Burkholderiales bacterium
CAACTCATCAAGACCGCCGTGTTCGCCGACTCATCTACCCATGCCAGACTCATATGTGAATATCAGTTTGGCCTGGGTTGTTTGAATGGCGCACCCACCCAACTCAGCAGTGAGGGCTATGACTACCCATTGCTGGATGATCTGACCCCCACTTCAACCCACGCTATCAAACCCCGATCCCCCAAGCCACCCAGGGCTGCGACGATCAAACCCGTCAAGCCCCAGAGTCCTGAGCAGATGAGGGTCACCCAGTTAAAGGCCAATGTGGATCGGCAAAAGGATGCGCTTAAGCGTGAGCGTGAGAACCAGAAACGCCAAAAGGAAGCCGAGCATAGGTGGCGAGATTTGGGTGGAATTTGAGGATAATCCCCGGTGTGGTCAGACCTAAAGTCGCGCAAATTGCACTAAAACCACGGAAAAGTGGTGGTTCTTGACTGAAAAACATGCTGAAATTTTAAGCAGTGACCAGACGCCTGACAGGCTATGCGCAAATGGCCAGCATGGATAAAGGGCCTTAGCCCATTATGAAAATCAATTCATCACGGGTGTGACGTTGAGTTTGACTGTTGAGCCAGGATCATGTGGCATTTGGACGTTGTATTGTTTGCCGTTGAATTCATAGGTGACGTTGTAGCCTATCACTCGGTTCTCAATCATGTTCTGAGTTGTGCAGGTCTGAACGGTCTGTGTCTGCGGGGCGGGTGCACCTTCAATCTTGTCTCCCAAAATTGCACCACCAAAAATGCCCAGGATTGTGGCTGCTGCTTTACCGCTGCCGCCGCCAATTTGATTGCCAATAGCGCCACCGGCAATGGCTCCCATCGCGGCGCCAGCACCGCTCTTATTGGGTTGAACGGCCACTTGTTCTTGAGAACAAACTTGGCGTGGCACGGACACTTGCTGAATGACTTGTGTAGACGAAATGACTTTACCAATTTCTTGAGCGCCAGCAAGTGAGCCCAAGCTCATGAGTGCGAGGATTGATAAAAGTTTTTTCATTTTGAAGCTTTTGACGATTTGGATGGTCGAATGCTACAGCTAACAAGCAAAGAAGCAAATTGATGCAGGTAAAAAATTGGTAAATTCTTTCCCCATTGCTTCACCGCAAGTGCGTGTTAACGGACGGTGCCAAGTACCTTGCGGACACTGCGGGTGCTTATTGGTCGATGTATGCCGCTGCCAGCTAGCTGTTGGAACTTGGCACTGAAGATTGGTTTGTGTTGTTGCGACTTGTGGTCAATGGCTGCAAAGCCATGACGACACTTGAAGATGGCAAGTCCGTCTCCCACTTCCATCAAGTCAAACCCCATGGTTTCGTTCAGGTGGGGGTAGGGCAGTTCGCCGGACATCATCGCCTCCAATACCTGGCGTCCCGTCTTGCCCTGAATCTGGGCTGGGTTCGCAAATCCGGGCACACCGCCGCCGTCCATAGCGCGCTGTCGAACCGCGCCTTGTGCGGCGGCCCAATCGTTGGCTTGTTGTTCAGCCGTCATTTTTTCTCCATTTAAGTTGCATATGCAATTATTGTAGATACAATTGAAGCATGAATGCGACAAAACTTTCTCTGCCTGCCGCCAAGGGCTGTACCAATCTGAAAATCCGGCAGTTCATGCGCCGTGTGTCACAGCACTACGACGCGGAGTTAGGCCATGCGGGTTTGAAGACGACGCAATATTCATTGCTGTCCTACGTTCAAAAACTAGGCCCGGTGCGGCCCGTGGATTTGGCTGCCAGCATCAAGATGGAAGCCTCGACACTGACCCGCAATTTGCGCCCGCTTATTGATGCTGGCTGGGTTGCGATGCTGCCCGGTGCAGACGCCCGAAGCCGCTTGGTGGAGATCACCGACGCCGGGCGCGCCAAGCGCGCCGAGGCCCAACGCCATTGGCGCCAGGCGCAAAGCGCCATGAACGCATTGCTGGGCGAGGATCGCTTGGCAGCGCTGCACGGCCTGATCGACGACTACATGGAAAAACTCAAACCTCAAGCCTTGGAGACAGCCAATGACTGATTCGAAATCTCTGCGTTTTGGCCTGTGGGCGGTGCTCTTGGCCGCAGCGGGCGCATTTGCGCTCACCATGGGCGTGCGCCAATCGATGGGTCTGTTCTTGTCGCCCTTGAACACCGCCACGGGATTGGGCGTAGGTTCCATCAGTTTGGCGTTTGCATTCGGACAGTTGTCCTGGGGTTTGACGCAGCCTTTTGCGGGCGCCATTGCTGACAAGGTGGGCGCCGGACGGGTGATTGCGTTGGGTGTGGTGTTGGTGGCGCTGGGCACCTTCATCACGCCGCTCATGAGCAGCACGCTGGGTCTTATTTTTGCCATCGGGGTCTTGGCCGCTGGCGGCGCGGGCATGGCGGGCCCTGCGGTGTTGATGGCCGCAACGTCGCGGCTCATCGCGCCTGAGCGGCGTGGCATGGCCACCGGCATCGTCAACGCGGGCGGGTCTTTTGGTCAGTTTGTGATGGCGCCATTGGCGGGCGCCCTGAGTGCCGGGTTGGGTTGGTCGGCGGCGATGCAAGTCCTGGGCGTTATCGTTTTGGTTGCCGTGCCCGCTGCCTTTGTCCTCAAAAATCCGGGCGTGGTGCAAACGGCTTCGGCTGCTGCTGCCCCACCCGTGAGCAGCAAAGAGGCGTTGCGCACTGCACTGGCTTATCCCGGCTTCCGACTGCTGGCCTTGGGCTTTTTTGTGTGCGGGTTCCATGTTGCCTTTTTGGGTACCCATTTGCCCGGAGTGATTGCGGCCTGTGGCCTGCCCGCGCAGTACGCCGGTTGGTCGCTGGCTATGCTGGGTTTGTTCAACATCGTCGGCAGTTTGCTGATGGGCTGGGCAGTGAGCCGTTGGCGCATGAAGTCGCTGCTGTCCGGCGTTTACGCCGTGCGCGCCATTGCCATCGGCCTGTTTTTACTTGCCCCCAAGACCGGAACCACCGCTTTGGTGTTCGCCGCTGTCATGGGTTTGAGCTTTTTGTCGACCGTGCCGCCCACCGCCGGACTGGTCGCCAAGTTTTTTGGCGTGAGCCACATGGCGACCCTTTTTGGCGTGGTGATGCTCACGCACCAGATCGGTGGGTTCTTGGGCGCGTGGATGGGAGGCCGGGTGTTTGAGATGACCGGCAGCTACGACTGGGTGTGGTACGTCGATATTGTGCTGGCCATTGGCGCGTCCATTCTGCACTTTCCGATTGAGGAGTCGCATCCGGTGCGACCCGGAACAGCAGGTCCGGTTAAGGCTTGACTTCCCGCGCCACTGCCTGCCCCAACTCAATCACCGCCATGGCGTAGTAGCTGCTCCAGCTATCAGTAAAGCAGGCAAGTTGGTAAAAAGTAAGATCAGTAAATGTATTCCCCGTAACCAATGTAAATTTAGAAGATTGCTCAGCCCAAAACTACGAATTTCGCCGCACTAATAGTTAGTCAGTGAGATGCCTAGACCCGCAGATCGGAGGCCGCCATTAACTGCGATCGCCTCAACCATTGCTGCTCATCGCACAGTTGCTCTACAGAAAATTGGGGGGTAAAAACACGCAGAAATCCACTGAAATTCCAAGAGAATTCCGTGGTCTTTTATGCTATTTTTTGAGAGGATTTGTTACAGCGTGCAGGACACTTTTTTGTAGCCTTGCTGCAACCCGCTTAGATGCTTGTGTTTACTAGGGTATTCAAATTTTTGAGTCCCCTGAGTCTACCAATTTCACCACCCGGGCGGGTAACTTGTGAAGTCTCGAATTATGGCATATTTTTGACGTTGTTTTCAACGGCCAATCAAAATTGAATCGGCCTGATCCCCGCGTCGAATGGCTGCCGGCCCGTGGTGCTTGCACATCGCGTTAACCCTGCTGACCCTGTTGGCTCTTGTTTTTCAGTGCCATTGGCCACGATGAGATCGAGTCACGGGTAATTACTCTACCTCTCGGGAAAAGGTGGCAACACAATTTTGTTTGTGGTTTTGTGCATGAAACCAAACTGAAAACAACTGAACGGAACACTTCATGATCAATGAAATCGTGGTGATTGGTGATTTGTCGATGCGTGAAGGCGCATCGATGGACGAATACAACAAGTTACTTGGGCAAATGTACAAAATTGTCAGTGCAATGCCGGGTTTTCAGTCAGTCAAAAAATACACTGCTGAGGATGGTGAAACCGTGAGTCTGTATCGTTTTGAGTCAGAGGCCGCTCTCGAGGCCTGGCGCACGCAACCCGATCATGTGGAAGCGATGAAACGTGGGCATGCTGAGTTTTACGCAGAAGGACATTTGCAAATTTGCAAAGTCATTCGCGAAGTAGGCTTCAAAAAATCTTGATTTTTGCCTGAGCGTGACTGGTCTCCCCGGTTTCCAGAAATTTCTCAAGTCGGATTGAACTTCACACGCAGGGCAGCCCCTCCCAGTCGGTGGTGTAGTGGGGTGACTTTCTTTCTTGTTTCATTTGCCAGGCGCTGTAGGCACCCTGGCTGGAGACTTTGACTGTGCCTCGGCCATAGCGTTGGTTCAAGTGATCGAGCGCGCTCATCAGCGGCGTCTGGGTTGGGGGCGCGGGCTCGAGCCAGTCGGTTTGTTGCCGTCCGCTTGGGGTGATGTCGCTGAGCATCACGCCCGCTTTTTTATACAGGTAGTCAGGCCGGTACATGCGCTCAGTCAGCGCTGCGGCCCAACGGTTCACCACCAAGCTGTCGTTCGTGGCTTGCGGCAGCGGCACGGCCAGACAGGGGCTGTACTGCGGCTGGTCTTTGCGAAAGCGGTTGGTTTGCAAAAACACCTGAATCAGCGCCGCCTGCGAGTCTTGGGCGCGCAATTTGGCGCAGGCGTTGGCCACAAAGCTGCTGATGGCGTCGTGCAGCACGGGCAGCTCTTGGACTGGCTGGCCGAAAGAGCGACTGGCGATGATTTGTTTTTTGGCGCTGGGCGCTTCTTGCAGGTCCATGCAGGCGGTGCCTTGCAGCTCGCGCTGCGTTTTCTCCATCAGCACGCCAAAGGCGTTGCGCAGCGTGGGCGTGTGCGCGACGCGCAGGTCTTGCACGGTGTGCATGCCATGTGCTTGCAGCTGCACCGTCAGTCGGCGGCCCACGCCCCAAACTTCACTCACGGCGATTTGCGCCAAAAGCCGGGCTTGCTGCTCTGGGCTCAGCGCGTTGTAGTTGAAGACGCCTTGGGAGCGTGGGTGTTTTTTAGCGATGTGGTTGGCCAACTTGGCCAGGGTCTTGGTGGGGCCGATGCCCACGCACACGGGGATGCCCGTCCAGGCGCTGACGCGCTCGCGAATCGCGTAGCTCACGGCTTTCAGCTGCGGTGTGCCGG
>CAIWWN010000039.1 GCA_903916355.1 uncultured Burkholderiales bacterium
CGAAGCCCGGATGATCGGGAACGAGGAGCTGACGTCCTTCGGCGATCGTGTCGAAGAAAGGAAGCCAGGTGGAAACGCCGCCCGCTCCGTGAAGGAACAAGACGGTGTCGCCACTATCTCCCTTCTTTTGCAGACGAATCTTCGTTTTTCCGACTGTTACTTCAGTTGATTGAACGGTTGTCACTGTGGGTCTCCATTAAAAAGGTTTGAATCATTGGCTGAGTTCGAACGGGAAATGCCTATGTATTGCTCCAGCTGCGACGAGTCCGCCAGCAGGCTGGTGGTGTCAGACGCGAGGACAACGCGTCCTCGATCCAATACGAGCGCTTTGGTGCAGATGGACAGCGCAAAACGAACGTGCTGCTCCACAACGATCACCGTCATGTCGCCGGCGCGGGTCAAGCTTCCAATGATCGAATGAATGTCCTTTGCGACGAGCGGAGCGAGACCTTCCGTCGGCTCGTCGAGCAGTAGCAGGTCAGGATTGATCATCAAGGCTCGGCCCATGGCCAGCATTTGTTGCTCACCCCCTGACAGCTCGTCCCCCAAGTTCGTACGCCGCTTGTCCAGGCTGGGAAACAGTTGGTAGATGCGGTGGGGCGTCCAATGGCCAGCGCGGGATGCAACGGTCAGGTTCTCATGAACCGTTAACGACGGAAAAATCCAGCGCTCCTGAGGTACCCACCCTAGTCCTTGGCCGGCGCGAAAGTGCGATGCTAAATGCGTGATGGGCGTGTGCTTCCAGTGGACCGCGCCCCCGTGAACGCGGGTCTGGCCCATTAGGGTTGCCAAAAGCGTCGATTTTCCGACGCCGTTTCGGCCCAGCAGCGCGAGGGCCTCGCCGCGGCGGAGGTCAAACGAAATGTTCTCCAGAACGACAGACGCGCCGTAGCCAGCCGTCAGATCGTCGACCTTGAGCAGTTCAGTCATGCTGCTCCTCGCCCAGATAGACTTCGCGGACCCGGGGATGGGTGGATATTTCGGCGGCAGTGCCTTCGGTAAGAATTCGACCGTCCACCATAACGGTAATTCGCTCCGCAAAGCGAAAAACCAAATCCATGTCATGCTCGATGAGCAACACGGTGACGTCTCTGGGCAAATCAGCAACGATCTGGATCAGTTCGCGGCTTTCTTCGGTAGGCACTCCGGCTGCTGGCTCATCCAGGAGAAGGACTCGCGGACCTGTTGCCAACGCAAGCGCAATATCCAGTACGCGCTGACGTCCATACGCAAGCGTCGCAACCTGCGTGTTGCGATCTTGCCAAAGGTTCAGGCGCAACAGTGCTTGCTTTGCCTCTTCCACTTCGGCGTCGAGCTTGCCCAGCGGCAACCATGCGTTGGCGCCCATCTTTTTACGCTGCAAGATAGGAATCAACATCGAGCGCAAAACTGTGAGTTCGGGGAACAGACTGCTTATCTGAAACGTACGTACCAGTCCCCGCGCCGTGCGCGCTGCAGGCGGGAGGGAGTTGATGCATTTCCCATCCATCCATACTTCACCTTTGGTGGGCATCTCCAGGCCGGACAGCAAGTGAACGAGCGTCGTCTTTCCGGCGCCATTGGGGCCAATCAAGGCATGGCGCGCGCCAGTTCGCAGCTGGAACGTCACGTTGTCGTTCGCCTTGAATTGGCCCCAGCTCTTAGACAGGCCCCGTGTTTCGAGCGCTATCGTCATTTCAGCGACCGATTCAGCATATGCGACATGCGCTGACCAATCCCGCCAATCCCACCACGCGCCAACAGGACCACCAAAATAAGGACGATGCCCATCCAAAACTGCCAGTAGATCGGGTTGAGATTGGATAAAAACTCGTGGATTAACAAGAAACCTGTAGCCCCGACAAGACCACCATAAAGCCAACCCGCACCCCCGAGCACCAGCATCGTGAGGACATCAGCAGAGCGACCAACACCGAAAACGTCCAACCCAACGAATTGCGTTGTCTGCGCTAGCAGGGCGCCGGCAGTGCCGGCCAACGCAGCACCGATGGTGAACGCGAAGCGCATCCGATCAGGAACCGGGACTCCTAGTGCCTGCATGCGGAGGGCATTGGCGCGGATTCCGGTCAGGAAAAGTCCGGCTGGAGCATTGATAATCCTTCGGACGATTGCAAACGCTACGAACAACACCGCGAGGCTATATGCGTAGGCGGTATTGCCGTAGATGTCGAACTCGAAATGTCCCAGCAATGGGGATGTCGCCGCGCCCTGAAGCCCGTTCGCGCCCCCAGTTAGTCCTGGCAACTGATTGGCGGCTTCATACAGCAGGCTCGCGACGCCTAAAGTAATCATCATTCGCGCGAGATCGCCGGCCCTGAGAAGCAGAAAGCTGATTACATAGCCGGCCAGGCCCGCGAGTGTCGTTGCCAACAACAGTGCGGAGATCGGTTCGCTCCACCCGCGTGCGGCGAGAATGCCTGCGCCATAGGCTCCAAGTCCGAAGAAAGCTGCGTGCCCCAGAGACACAATGCCCGCATAGCCAAGGATCAGATCCAGCGACAGCGCGAATAGCGCCATGACCAGGACGTGGCTGCCGAAGGCCCGGTAGTTCGGAAAAATAAAGTAGCAGGCAACTGCCATTGCCCAAAAGCATTTTTCCGGCAGGCTCCAGCGTCCCGTAGGCAGCGTTATTGCTTTCGCCGGCGACGACATCCGTCGCACCCAGGCTTTCATACTCGCCTCCCGTACAG
>CAIWWN010000040.1 GCA_903916355.1 uncultured Burkholderiales bacterium
GTCGTTCAACACGTCCGCTATGTCGCGAAACGCGCGTGGCTTGGCGCCTGCCATCGCGGGTGGTAGCGCGGCGTGTTGAGTGCGATTGCCGAGCATACTATGAGTAATATGGGCATGAATCCAAATAATGGCATCATCCGCTTTGAGTCGGTGGTGGGCGCTTCGCGTGGCACCAACGAAGTCGAGCGTTTGGTCGATATCGTCGCCGGCGTCAGCCGCCAAGCCAACGTGGTCTGTGCGCGTTCATACCAAACCTCGGTCTCCTGCGTGGACGCCGCCAAAGGTGTGACGCAGTGGACCCGCCCGTCGATGGGACACCAAGGTGTAGATGGCAATGATGAACAAGTCATTGGCGTGGAGTCAGACAGTAAATTACTGGCCTGGTCCCGTGCCAATGGACAGACGGCTTGGAGCAGCGACGCCTTACGCTTTCGCGGCTTGACCGCACCCTTGGTTTGGGGTGCCTCCTTTGTGGTGGGCGATGAAGCAGGCCTGTTGCATCGTCTGTCCATGAAAGATGCGCAGACCCAAAACCGCACGCCCACTGACGGCTCCGCTATTGCAGCACCCCCTGTGGCGGCTGCGGGCGTGATGGTGGTGGCGACGCGCAGCGGTGGTCTCTTTGGCTACCGCCTTGATTGAACGATCGGATACTTCCCTGTGATACCTGTTTTGGCCCTTGTTGGCCGCCCGAATGTGGGCAAATCCACGCTTTTTAACCGGATGACCAAAAGCCGGGATGCGATCGTTGCTGACTATGCGGGATTGACACGTGACCGGCATTACGGTCAAGGCCGATTGGGCCATCACGAGTACATCGTCATCGATACCGGCGGTTTTGAGCCCGATGCCAGCACGGGCATCTACAAAGAAATGGCCAAACAGACGCAGCAAGCGGTGGCCGAATCGGATGTGGTCATCTTTGTGGTCGATGCCCGTGCGGGCTTGTCGGCGCAAGACCATGACATTGCCAAGTACCTGCGTCGCATTGGCAAGCCTTGTTTGTTGGTCGCCAACAAATCAGAAGGCATGCGCGAGGGCATTCAGTCCGGTGAGTTCTATGAACTGGGTTTGGGCGATGTGCTGTCCATTTCGGCTGCTCATGGTCAAGGCGTTCGCGATCTGGTCGAACTGGCCTTGGAGCCTTTGCATTTGCCCGAGGATGAAGAGGAAACCGAGGTCGACACCAGCGTCATCAAGCTGGCGGTGGCAGGGCGCCCTAACGTGGGCAAATCCACCCTGATCAACACTTGGTTGGGTGAAGAGCGCTTGGTGGCCTTTGACATGCCAGGCACCACACGCGACGCCATCACCGTGCCGTTTGAGCGCGAGGGGCAAAAATTTGAATTGATTGACACCGCAGGTTTGCGCCGTAAGGGCAAAGTGTTTGAGGCGATCGAGAAGTTCTCGGTCGTGAAAACCTTGCAGGCCATTGAGTCGGCCAATGTGGTCTTGCTCTTGTTGGATGCAGAGCAGGGCGTCACCGACCAGGACGCCCACATTGCCGGCTTTATTTTGGAAAGTGGCCGCGCCGTGGTGGTGGCCATCAACAAATGGGATGCGGTGGATGAATACCAGCGTCAGTTGGTGCACCGCTCGATCGAAACCCGTTTGCCGTTCTTGAAGTTCGCTAATTTACACTTGATCTCGGCCAAAAAACGCCAGGGCTTGGGCCCGGTGTGGGCGTCGATTACCCAGGCGCACCGCGCCGCCATGTGCAAAATGTCGACTCCTGTGCTGACTCGCTTGTTGCTCGAAGCGGTGCAATTTCAGACCCCGCAGCGCGGTGGTATGTTCCGGCCTAAATTGCGCTATGCGCACCAGGGCGGCATGAACCCCCCTGTGATCATCATCCACGGTAATTCACTGGAGCATGTGACCGAGACTTACAAGCGCTTTTTGGAAGGGCGCTTTCGCAAGGCCTTCAATCTGGCCGGCACGCCGCTGCGCATTGAAATGAAGACCTCGCAAAATCCGTTCGCCGACAAAGACGCTTGATTGGTGGGGGCATTCCCCCCCTTTTCGCGTCCCACCTGCTTTCCCCTGTGGTAAGGTCAACTCTTCACAACTTCTTTTGAACACGGAGCATATCGTGAGCAACAAAGGCCAACTCTTGCAAGATCCCTTTCTCAATGCCTTGCGCAGAGAACATGTCCCTGTCTCTATCTATCTGGTCAACGGTATAAAGCTGCAAGGCCAGATTGAGTCTTTTGATCAGTATGTGGTGCTTTTGCGTAACACTGTCACGCAAATGGTCTACAAACACGCCATCTCGACCATTGTGCCGGGGCGCGCCGTGAACCTGAATCCGTCTGACGCCACTGAAGACGCTCTGGCGACCTGATTGTCTGATACCGCGTTGAAAGACACAGCGCCGGCCTTGTTGGTCGGCGTTGATTTTGGTGCGCCTCATTTCGATGGCGAACTCCAAGAACTGGGCCTGCTGGCCGAGACAGCCGGGCTGCGGCCCGTGGCCCGCATGACCTGTAAACGCCGCGCACCCGATGCCGCTTTGTTTGTCGGCAGCGGCAAAGCCGATGAAATCAAATTCATGGCCGAGCAGTATGGGGCGCAAGAGATTTTATTTGATCAATCCCTCAGTCCTGCGCAGCAGCGCAACTTGGAGCGTCACATTGGTTTGCCGGTCAACGACCGGACCTTGATCATTCTGGAAATATTTGGTCAACGTGCACGCAGCCATGAAGGCAAATTGCAGGTAGAACTCGCTCGCCTTCAGTACCTGAGCACCCGCTTGGTGCGGCGCTGGTCCCACTTGGAACGTCAGCGCGGCGGTATTGGCACGCGAGGCGGACCGGGTGAAACCCAGATTGAGCTGGACCGCCGCATGATCAGTGATGCGATCAAACGAACCAAAGAGCGTTTGCAAAAGGTCAAAAAACAACGCCAAACACAGCGTAAACAACGTGACCGGCGCAATGCCTTCACCATCTCCCTGGTGGGTTACACCAACTCGGGTAAAACCACGCTGTTCAATGCCTTGGTCAAAGCACGGGCCTATGCCGCCGACCAGTTGTTTGCGACTTTGGACACCACCACCCGCCAGCTGTATTTGGGCGAGGCCGGTCGCTCTGTCTCTTTGTCTGACACCGTGGGTTTTATTCGCGATTTGCCGCATGGCTTGATCGAGGCCTTTGAAGCCACGCTGCAAGAGGCTGCCGATGCAGACTTATTGCTGCATGTGGTGGACGCCTCCAATGCCGATTTCCCAGAGCAAATGGCCGAGGTCCAGCGCGTGCTGGTCGACATTGGGGCCAGTGATGTGCCGCAGTTGCTGATCTTCAACAAACTCGATGCCGTGCCTGTCGAAAAACAACCCCTCACGCTGCACGATCAGTATGAGCAGGACGGCGCGGTCATGGAGCGCTTGTTCGTCAGTGCGCGTTCGGGCACAGGATTGGCGCCATTGCGGCACATTTTGTCGCAGCGTGCGGGCAAGTTAATTCCCTTGGATGATCAGGACGATGCCAAGACCCTGGAAATTCCAGCACAATTGACCGACGAATCGATCTGATTCGTCACAATTCATCTTCTTTGCTTTTCAAAAAGACCTTTGCGAATGACCCTTCATCTCCGCGCCTTTCGATGGAATGAGCTTTTGCCCCGCGTGCGCGGCATGTTCAATCTGAATGATCCCCGCTGGGGTCGTGGCGACGACAAGTCGAACGAGCCATCTGTGCCGCATGAAGGCGACAAACCGCCGGTGGCGACACCACCGCCGACGGACCGACCTTCGGATCGTCCGGGCCGCCAGGGTGCCACACAGGGACCGCCGGATTTGGATGAATTGTGGCGTGACTTCAACCGCAAGCTGGGCGGTTTGTTTGGCGGCAAGGGCGGTGGTCATTCAGGAGGTACCGGTGGTGCCCGTCCTGGCGGCTCGGGCCTGCCGCCTTTCATGAACAGCATCGGTTTGGGTGTGATTGCGGCGGTGGCCTTGCTGATTTGGTTTGGCACCGGGTTTTTCATCGTCCAAGAAGGTCAACAAGCGGTGATCACCCAGTTCGGCAAATACAAGTCGACGGTGGGCGCGGGTTTCAACTGGCGCCTGCCTTATCCGATGCAGCGACATGAGCTGGTGTTTGTGACCCAAATCCGCTCGGTGGACATTGGGCGTGACAACGTGATCAAAGCCACGGGCCTGCGTGAATCGGCGATGCTGACCGAAGACGAAAACATTGTGGAAATCAAATTTGCCGTCCAATACCGTTTGAACGATGCGCGCGCCTATTTGTTTGAAAGCAAAAACCCCACTGAAGCTGTGGTTCAAGCGGCCGAAACTGCGGTGCGCGAAGTGGTGGGCAAAATGAAAATGGACTCTGCGCTGTCTGACGAACGCGATCAAATTGCACCGCGTGTGCGCGCTTTGATGCAAGTGATTTTGGACCGTTACAAAGTGGGTATCGAAGTGGTCGGCATCAACTTGCAACAAGGCGGCGTGCGCCCCCCTGAGCAAGTACAAGCCGCTTTTGACGACGTGCTCAAAGCCGGCCAAGAACGTGAACGCAGTAAAAACGAGGCCCAGGCCTATGCCAACGACGTGGTACCGCGTGCCGTGGGCGCTGCCTCGCGCTTGAAGGAAGAATCCTCGGCCTACCGCGAACGCATCGTGGCGCAAGCCGAGGGCGATGCGCAGCGCTTCAAATCCATCTTGCCTGAATACCAAAAGGCGCCGCAGGTGACGCGCGACCGCATGTACACCGACGCCATGCAGCAGATCTACAGCAATGTGACCAAGGTGGTGGTCGACAGCAGGCAAGGCTCGAACCTGATGTATTTACCGCTGGACAAAATCATGCAACTGAGCGCCAACAGTGCCGCGAGCGCGGCCAGTGCCGCGGCCGATGCCAGTGCTGCAGCCACCGGTGCGCCAACACCAGTGCAGCCGACTATTTTGCCGTCCGTGCCCGCCGATGCGCGCACGCGGGACAGTTCACGCTCGCGTGAACGTGATGTACGCTGAGCAGGGAGATTGAGATGAACCGAATTGGTTTTTGGATAACGTCGCTGGTGATTGGTCTGGCTTTGTTCAGTTCCATGGTTTTTGTGGTCGATCAGCGCCAGTTTGGCGTGGTCTATGCTTTGGGGCAAATCAAAGAAGTGATCACCGAGCCGGGCTTGAACATCAAATTGCCGCCGCCGCTGCAAAATGTCACCTATATCGACAAACGCTTGTTGACCCTGGACAGCCCGGACACCGAGCCCATGCTGACGGCGGAGAAGCAGCGGGTGGTCATTGACTGGTTTGTGCGTTGGCGCATCACTGATCCTATGGCCTACATCCGTAACGTGGGCTTGGATGAAAAATCGGGCGCCAATCAATTGAACCGTGTGGTGCGCAATGCCTTCCAAGAAGAGATCAACAAGCGCACGGTGAAAGAATTGCTGTCCTTGCAGCGTGAAGCCTTGATGGCCGATGTCAAACGCGAAGTGCTCGAAAAAGTACGCGGTGACAAACCTTGGGGTGTGGACGTGGTTGATGTGCGCATCACCCGCGCTGACTATGTGGACGCGATCACCGAATCGGTGTATCGCCGCATGGAGGCTGAGCGCAAACGCGTGGCCAATGCGCTGCGTTCGACTGGCGGCGCCGAAGGCGAGAAAATTCGCGCCGATGCAGATCGCCAACGCGAGGTGACCATTGCCA
>CAIWWN010000041.1 GCA_903916355.1 uncultured Burkholderiales bacterium
AAGCCAATCACCAAAAACTGCCAATAGGCCGTGGCGTAAGACATGAGCCAAATGGCCGGCACGGTGATCGCCATCAACACGGTCATGACGATGCGCCCGCCGTAGCGATCCGTCCAGATGCCCAGCGGCACCCGCACCAAAGAGCCCGTCAACACGGGCATGGCCATCAACAAACCAAATTGCGTGGCATTCAGGTTCAGTATCTTTTTGATCGGAATCCCGATCACACCGAACATCATCCACACCATGAAGCAAACGGTAAATGCCAAGGTGCTGACAATCAACACCGACCAAGCCTTACGCTGCTGGATCAAATCACTTTGCATGCTCATCCTCCTAATTCATGGGATGAGTGTGTTTCTTTCACGCGTCGCTGGGTATCCCCCAGAAGATCACTTCAGGCAATGCAAAAGGAGGATGAAGGGCCAGCCCTCATCCCCCTTCAGGAGTATGTCAATTGATGTATGTCAACTCAAGCCATGGCTGGCGGCAAATACGGCAATCTGTACCCGCGAAGTGAGGCTGAGTTTTTTGAAAATATGCTGGATGTGGATCTTCACCGTGGTCTCGGCAATGTCCAAATCGCGGGCGATTTGTTTGTTACTCAAACTTTGGGCAATGAGAAAGAAAATGTCCTTCTCACGCGGTGAGAGTTTGTCGAGTTGTTGCAAAGCTGCTTTGTCACCGGCGGGAGAAACACCGGTCGCTTCAGTCGCCGGGGGAGAAGAATGGCGCAAGGTTGAGACCAATTTATTCAGCATCACCGGGCTGATGACCGAATGCCCCTCATGCACTTTGACCAGCGCATCGCACAGCTGGTCTGATTCAGCGGTCTTGAGCAAATAGCCATCGGCGCCGTTTTGCAAAGCTTTGGACAAGTCCTCCTCGTCTTCGCTGACCGTGAGCATCAAAATGCGCAATCCGGGATACGCCGCCTTGAAGGCCATGATTGCGTCCACCCCTTTGACGCCGGGTAAATGGTTGTCGAGCAGCAGCAGGTCGGGTTGGGTCTTGTCCAAAACGCGCTGGGCCTCGCCCACGTCGCTGGCTTCGCCCACCACCACAAAGCGCTCATCTTGCGACAACAAGGCAATCAAACCGCGGCGAAACAAGGGATGGTCATCGACCACCAGCAATTGAATAGATTCAGACATAGGCATTACGACAGGGGCGCTGTCGGACTCACTTTCATCTTGACGGGCATGGCGGTGGGCACCCGCAACGTGACGGTGGTGCCTTGTCCCACGGCGGAGTCTATCGCTACAGTGGCACCGATCTGATCAGCGCGTTCGCGCATGATTTTCAAACCCACCTGGAGTTCCGAACGGCTGCCCAGCAGATCAAAACCCACGCCGTCGTCTCGCACCAAAAATCGCCAAGGCTCGCCCTTGTGAATTTCAATCTCAACGCTGCGCGCGCCAGCGTGTTTGCGCACATTGGACAAGGCTTCTTGCAAAACATGCAGCACATGCGTTTGCATGTCTTGCGGCAATGGCAAACCCTCTCCAATGGTTTTACTGCTGACCTGAAGACCCGTTTGATGCTGAAATTTTTGCAAGGTTTCTTGCACCGCACGGTCAATGTCATCGGCCTGGGTGCGGGTTCGGAAATGCAGCAGCAATTCGCGCACATCGGCAATACTTTCCTTCAAGCCGCTGTCAAGCTCACTCAATGCCACATTGGTTTTGGGACTGTCATTTTTCAAAATGGCGGAACGCAACAATTGGACTTGAATTTTCAAAAAAGCCAGCGACTGCGCAATGGAGTCGTGCAGCTCCCGGGCCAGCAAAGAACGCTCCCCGGCTATCGCCGCTTCTCGACCCAAAACAACGGCCCGCATGCCCTCCACCGCCGCGGCCAAATGGCTGGCCAAGGTGTCCAACAATTCCAGCTCTTCAGCGCTCATGCTGATCAGGCTTTTGTAGAACAAATTGATTTCGCCCAATTTTTTGTTGTGCATGCGCACGGGCACCGCAATCATGCTTTCATAGCCCAGGCGTGTGCAATGCTGCAAGGGGGCCGCATCACTGCTGCTGATCGGGATCACCCGCGAACGCGAATCCGAGCGCAGTTGCCCGCAGGCGCAAGTGCCGGCCATCAGACATTTCTCTTGTTCTTGAATCACTTGCGGAAACTGATCGGAAGCCAGAAGCAATAATTTCGATGCGTCTTCGCCAGACCAGCGCAGCGCAATGGCATCGGCTTTCATCAACTGGCGCACGCGCTGGGTGAATCCCTGCGTCATTTCCTGCATGTCCGTGGTTTGCGCCAAAAAAGTGCTCACACCGTAAAGCGCTTCCAATCGTTCTTTTTGTGCCGCGATACGCTCTGTTTTTGCCGCCACCTGGGCTTCCAGATTGCCATACAGCGACTGCAAGGTGGCCGCCATCCGATTGAAACTTGAAGCGACTTGGCCAAACTCGTCGTTGGAGACCACCTCGACACGCACTGAAAATTGGGCGGACTCGATTTTTCGCAAGCCATCACGCAAATAACTCAAGGGATTGATCACATACATATAGCCGGTGTAGAGCATGATGACCGCAGCCCCGATGGCCAAAGCCATCATGACAATTTGAAATAAATTCAGAATTGCCGTCAGCCCCGCCATCTGCCCCTCAATCGACCAGACGAAATCGTCAATCGCCTTCAAAAAAATAGTGGCCTCTTCCACCAATTGGCCATGGTCCATGATGGGCCGCGTGGTGTAACGCAGTTTCTGACTCTGCCATAAGCGATCCACCACTGCATAACGCCGTTGAACCTCTTCATCCCAAGGGACAAACAAGGGTCGGGAGGGGTCGCCGTTTTTCAGCAGACGCATGCTGTCGTCAAATTCACTTGTCAGGGCTGCGATCGCCGAAGGAGCCAACTGTGCCTGCACCTCGCTGGTCAAGCGCCAGGTCTGCATGCGCATGCGCCCCGCCTCATTCAAAGCCGCCGCGCTGCCACTGAGTTGCCAGGTCACCCACAGGGTCAGGCCAATCGAGATCAAGGCCACCACCAGCAAGCCCGTACCAATGCGCACGAGTTTGGACGACAGGGTGGAGGTCCGCTTCATGGGGCTGGCCGGGGTCGCGAGCGGGCGCGTGAGGGCGTGAACTCGATGGGCTGCAGGACTGTCCGTTGTGCTTGCGTGGTGTTCATCAAATCAGCCAAGGTGACTCCGTCGAGTTGTACAAAAAAAGCCTCCAAAGCATCCGCCAGCACTTTCTTCAAATGACACGCCGGCATCAAGGCGCAAAGGCTGGGGCCATCCTGAAAACATTCCACCAATTGAAAATCGGTCTCCGTCAGACGCACCACCGCCCCCAGCACGATCTGTGCAGCAGGCCGCCCCAAGCGCAGGCCACCGCCTCGCCCGCGGCTGGTTTGCAAATAGCCTTGTGCGGCCAGCGTCATCACGATTTTGGTCAGGTGGCTTTTGGAGATGCCGTGCAGATCTGCGATTTCTTGAATGGTCGCCACGTTGTGTCTTGACTCACATTCAGCGCAGAACATCAGCACACGCAAACTGTAGTCGGTCCAGTAGGTCAGGCGCATCGTTCTAAAGTCCTAGTTCTTAAGGATGAGGATTTTAATATTCACAAGAGATGAATCTTACCCGATAATAGATTCACTTTTAATGAATGTTTAAGGACAGCACATGAACGCTCTTGCACACACCCCCCTCACCATGGCCCAAATCAATGCGCAGCACAGTCTGGGCGCACTGGCGGTCAACATCCCTGGGGCCACGGCGATTTTTCGCTCCTACAAATTGGATTTCTGTTGCGGTGGTCAGCAATCGCTAGCGCAAGCCTGTGCCGACAAGGGCTTGGACAGCGCTCGGATCTTGGACGCTATCCGCGCCCTCGACCACGACCCAGAATTGCCGGCCACGCCCACGGCCTCTGAACTGATTGCGCACATCCTTGAGCGTTACCACGCCGTGCACCGACAGCAGCTGCCTGAACTGATTCGCATGGCACGCCGGGTGGAAGCCGTTCACCGGGAACATCCCCATGTCCCCCAAGGTTTGGCCGCGCAACTTGAAACCATGCAGGAGGAACTGTTGGAACACATGGCCAAAGAAGAAGCCATTCTGTTCCCCTTGCTGCATTCGGGCGGCCACCCCATGGCCGTGCACCCGATCGGGATGATGCGCCATGAACACATCAACCACGGCGCCCAATTGGAGCGACTGGCGACTTTGACCACCCAACACCAAGTCCCTGACGGGGCCTGCAACACGTGGCAAGCCCTGTACGCCGGAACCGCACGCCTGGCCGAAGACCTGGTCGAGCATATTTATCTGGAAAACAATTATTTGTTTCCATCCTTTGAAAACACCGCTTCTTCGGCGCATTGAGTTGCAGGCACCAATGGAGGACGTCATGAATACAGATGCCAGCGTCTGGCTGCATCGCGCACAGACAGCCGGTCTGCGCCCACTGCAGATCAAAAGTAAAGTTCTGTTGCCCGTCGTTCAAGGCGGGATGGGCGTGGGCGTGTCGGCTTCCAAGCTGGCTTCTGCCGTGGCCAAATTGGGCGGCATGGGCACCATCTCATCGGTGGATTTGCGAAGGCTGCATCCCGATCTGATGCAAGAGACCGCGCATCTGGACAAAGAGCCCGATGCCAGACAGCGCATTGACGCCGCCAATCTGACGGCCTTGGACAGGGAAATCAAGCAAGCCCGTCAGATGAGCCAGGGCCAAGGCTGGTTGGCGGTCAATATCATGAAGGCCTTGAGCGCTTATGAAGCCTGTGTGCATCAAGCAGTCAACAGTGGCGCCGATGCCCTGGTGGTGGGCGCCGGTCTGCCGCTGGACCTGCCTGACCTCACACGCAACCATCCGCATGTGGCGCTGATTCCCATCTTGTCAGACGCCCGTGGTGTGCAACTGCTGGTGCGCAAGTGGGAAAAGAAAGGCCGTCTGCCCGATGCCATCGTGATTGAAAACCCGCGTTTGGCGGGCGGTCACCTCGGCGCAGCCAAAATCGCAGACCTGAACGATTCGCGCTTTGATTTTGAGGTGGTATTGCCACAGGTGCTGGAATTTTTCAAAACCTCAGGACTGGAAAACCAAATCCCACTGATTGCAGCAGGCGGCGTGAGCAGCCACGCCGACATTGTCCGTTTGCAGGCCCTGGGAGCCAGTGGCGTCCAACTGGGTACCGCCTTTGCAGTCACCCAAGAATGCGATGCGTCTGCGGAATTCAAAAAAGTGCTGGCCCATGCCCAACCGCAGGACATGGTTGAATTTGTGAGTGTGGCCGGGCTCCCCGCACGCGCCGTGCGCACCCCTTGGCTGGACAAATACCTGCGGATTTTGCCTGTGCTGCAAGAGCGCGCCCATCCGAAAGCCAAATGCAATATGTCATTCGATTGTCTGCAACACTGCGGCTTGCGTGATGGCCTGGCTGGCATTGGCCAGTTCTGCATTGATCAGCAACTGGGCCACGCATTGGACGGGGATGTGCAACGCGGTCTCTTTTTCCGCGGTGCAGGCCGCTTGCCGTTTGGCGCAGAAATCAAAAGAGTGCAAGATTTGATGCGGCATTTGCTCACACCGCTGTTGATCGAAATGGCCGCGCCATCGCCCTGAAGCGGCCTGTGGCGGCGTTTGGAGGGCTTTGCATAAAAAATCGTTGCCCCGCCTGAAGTGTTTGATTTTTAAGGATAATTGAGAAGGCCAGCGGGTGCAAAGCCAGCCGCAAGTTATGTCCACGCCCTGTTCGGAGATAACTTATTCCAAATTGGCCAAGTCATTGATGCAAAAAGAATCTTCTCCTCCTCACAAGCCCCCTGCCGCGCTTTCGGAACACACCCCCATGATGGTCCAGTACCTGGGCATCAAGGCGGAGTACCCCGACACGCTGGTGTTCTACCGCATGGGCGACTTCTACGAGATGTTCTTTGCAGACGCCGAGCGCGCGGCCGCTTTGCTCGACATCACGCTGACGACCCGCGGCCAAACCGCAGGGCAACCCATTTCCATGGCCGGGGTGCCGTTTCACTCGGTTGAAACTTATCTCGCGCGGCTTATTAAGTTGGGCGAGTCGGTGGCCATTTGCGAGCAGGTGGGCGACGTGGCCACCAGCAAAGGCCCGGTGGAGCGCAAAGTGGTGCGCGTGGTCACCCCCGGCACGCTGACTGACACGGCCTTGCTGGCCGACAAAACCGAATCGATTTTGCTGGCCGTGCATCAAGGCACACGCAACCGCTGCGGCCTGGCCTGGCTGAGCGTGACGCAGGGCTTTTTGCACCTGGCCGAATGCGCCAGCGACGACCTGCCCGATTGGCTAGACCGCATTGCGCCCAGCGAGTTGCTCGCCAGCGCTGGCGTGACGCCTGCGTTTGAGCAGCGGCTCAAAGCCTTTCGCCTGAACACCCGCACAGCCAGCCTGTCGCTGACGCTGCGCCCCGACTTCCAGTTTGACGCCGGCTTGGGCCAGCGCAAGCTGTTGGCGCAATTGCAAGCCGCGAGCCTGGCCGCCTGGGGCGCAGACGCCCTGCCCGACGCCCATGCCGCCGCCGCCGCCCTGCTGACCTATGCCGAGCACACCCAAGGCCGGGCGCTGACGCATGTCAAACAGGTCAAGGTGCAAAAGTCGGACGAATGGATCGACCTGCCCAGCACCACGCGGCGCAATTTGGAGCTGACGCAAACCCTGCGCGGCGAAGATTCACCCACCCTGTTTTCGCTGCTCGACAGCTGCATGACCGGCATGGGCAGCCGCATGCTGAAAAGCTGGCTGCTGACACCGCCGCGCCAACGGCAGATTGCACGCGAGCGCTTACAAGCCTTGCAGCAACTCAAAGGCCTGAGCGGTGAAGGCCCGTGGAGCCGCCTGCGCGAGCAACTCAAAGGCGCCAGCGATGTGGAACGCATCACCGCCCGTGTGGCCTTGCGCCAAGTGCGGCCGCGTGAACTGGTGGCCTTAAAGCACGCACTGTTCAAGGCCTTGCACCTGTCTACGCAGTTGGTAGATTTGAACGCGCAAACGGGCCAGGCCAGCTTGCTCACGCAGATGGCTCAGGCCCTGCAACCGCCCACCGGCTTGGGCGAGCTGCTGCACCGCGCCTTGATGGAAGAACCCGCCGCGCTGGTGCGCGACGGCGGCGTGATGGCCGATGGCCTGGACGCTGATCTGGACGAGTTGCGCGGCATCCAAACCAACTGCGATGCGTTTTTGTTGGCGCTTGAAATCCGCGAAAAAGAACGCACCGGCATTGCCAATTTGCGCGTGCAGTTCAACCGGGTGCATGGCTTTTACATCGAGGTCACGCAAAGCCAGGCGAGCAAAGTGCCTGACGACTACCGCCGCCGCCAAACGCTGAAGAATGCCGAGCGCTTCATCACACCCGAGCTGAAAACGTTTGAAGACAAAGCCTTGTCGGCGCAAGAGCGTGCCCTGGCGCGCGAGAAATACCTGTACGAGTTACTGCTCGATCAGCTGCAGCCGCATGTGGTGGCGCTCACCGCCTTGGCCCAGGCCATGGCCGCGTTGGACGCGCTGTGCGCCCTGACCGAGCGCAGCCTGACGTTGAATTGGTGCGAGCCGCAATTCACCAACGAGCCCTGCATTGAAATCCGCCAAGGCCGCCATCCGGTGGTCGAAGCACGCTTGGCCGAAACCTCGGGCGGCAGCTTCATTGCCAACGACACGCTGCTCACGCACAAGCAGCGCATGCAGATCATCACCGGGCCGAACATGGGCGGTAAATCCACCGTCATGCGCCAAGTGGCCTTGATAGTGCTGTTGGCCAGCATGGGCAGCCATGTGCCCGCCAGCAGCTGTCGGCTGGGCCCGATCGATGCGATCCACACGCGCATTGGCGCGGCCGATGATCTGGCCAATGCGCAATCGACCTTCATGCTGGAGATGACCGAGGCCGCGCAAATTTTGCACAGCGCGACACCGCATTCTTTGGTGTTGATGGACGAGATCGGCCGCGGCACCTCCACCTTTGACGGTCTGGCGCTGGCCAGCGGCATTGCCGCACATTTGCACGACAAGACCCAGGCCTTTACTTTGTTTGCCACGCACTACTTTGAGTTAACCGAGTTCCCGGCCAACCACCACGCAGCGGTGAACATGCACGTGAGCGCCACCGAGTCGGGCAACAGCATCGTGTTTTTGCACGAGCTGCAAGCCGGCCCCGCCAGCAAGAGCTACGGCATTCAGGTGGCACGTTTGGCCGGCATGCCCGGCGGCGTGCTGAACCAGGCCCGCCACACCCTGGCCGCGCTCGAAGCGGGTGCCAGCGAGGCGCAGCAACAGGTCGACCTGTTTGCCGCGCCGCCCGAGACCGAAACATCTGGCCCCAGCCCACTCGAATTGGCTGTGGCCCAAATCAACCCCGATGCCTTGAGCCCGCGTGAAGCGCTGGACGCGATTTACGCCTTGCAGCGACTGCTCCAGCGCAGCGCTTGACCCTTTCAGGAAGTACCCCATGACCTATTGCACCGCCATCAAAACCCGCGCCGGTTTGGTTTTTTTGTCAGACTCGCGCACCAACGCCGGGCTGGACCAAATCAGCACCTACCGCAAGATGATCGTTTACGAAAAAGCGGGCGACCGTTTCATGGTCTTGCTGTCGGCCGGCAACCTGAGTATTTCGCAATCGGTGCGTGAAATGCTGCAGGTCGAAAAGCTGGTGGAAAACGACCACGAAGAACCGCTGACCATTTGGAACGCCAAGAGCATGTTCGACGCCACGCGGGTGCTGGGCTCGGCCATTCGCCGCGTGCATGAGCGTGACGCCGAGGCCTTGCGCGCAGGCGGTGTGGACTTCAATGTGTCGATGATTTTTGGCGGGCAAATTGCCGGCGAAGGCATGCGCTTGTTCCAGGTCTACTCGCCAGGCAACTTCATTGAAGCCACTGACGAAACGCCTTATTTTCAAATTGGTGAATCCAAATACGGCAAGCCCGTGCTGGACCGCGTGGTCACGCCCGACACGCCGCTGGACGAAGCGGCCAAATGCGCTCTGGTGTCGATGGACTCGACCCTCAAGTCCAACCTCTCAGTGGGCTTGCCGCTCGACATGGTGGTCTACGAGGCCGATCGCTTGGCCAGCGACCGCGTGATTTGCATTGACGAAAACAACCCGTATTTCAGAATGCTGCGCGACAGCTGGGGTAACAAACTGCGCCATATGTTTGACAGCATCGAAGACCCCATGTGGCACGGCGGCGCGACCGATGTGCCCTTGATGGTGCACAACCAGCGCAGCCAACCTTTGAAAAAAATCACCACACCGCAAGAAAAGTTGATCTGATGCCGCAAGTCATTTTTTCGCACGGCAACAGCTTTCCCGCCAGTACCTACAACGCCGTTCTGGACAACTTACGCAAGCGCGGCTTTGGCGTCACCGCCATCGAAAAATACGGCCACGACAGTGCCTACCCGGTCAGCAACAACTGGCCGCACCTGGTGCAGCAGCTGGCCGACTTTGCGCAAGCGCATGCAGAGCGCACAGGCGAGCCCGCGTATTTGGTCGGTCATTCGTTGGGCGGTTTGCTCAGCCTGATGTGCGCGATCAAACACCCCAAATTGGCCCAAGGCGTGTTGCTGCTGGACTCGCCGATCCTGGGCGGCTGGCGCGCCACCACGGTCGGTCTGGCCAAAAAAACGGCCTTGATGAGTTCCATCTCTCCGGGGCGAGTCAGCCAATCGCGCCGCATCCATTGGCCCGACAAAGCCTCCGCGCTGGCGCACTTTGCCCACAAAAAAGCCTTTGCCAAATGGGACCCGCAGGTGCTGGCCGACTACATTGCCCACGGCACGCACGAAGAAGAAGGCCAGCAAGTCCTGTCGTTTGACCGCGAAGTGGAAACCGCGATCTACAACACGATTCCGGACAAGATCGAAAGCATGATCAAGCGGCATCCGCTCAAATGCCCTGTGGCCTTTATTGGCGGCACCCATTCTCGTGAAATGCGCTTGGGCGGCATGAACAACCTGCCGCAAATCACCAAAGGCCGCCTCATGATGCTCGATGGCTCACACCTGTTCCCGATGGAAAAACCTCTGGCCACCGCAGCCGCCGTGGAAGCCGCGTTGCGCAATTTAGGCGCCACTCCCTCGCCCAATTTGTAGGAGCCAGCCTGCTGGCGATGCAGATCTTTGTAGGAGCCAGCCTGCTGGCGATCACGGCCCTGACCATCAGCCATCCATCGCTTGCAGGCAAGCTCCTACATAAACGCCCTGTCTTTGTAGGAGCCAGCCTGCTGGCGATCACGGGGGCGATCATGCCGTCCAGGTCACCCAGCCCATCTGCGCGCTGACCAGCACCACAATGCCAAACGCAATGCGGTACCAGGCAAACACCTCAAAGCTGTGGGTCGAGATGAACTTGAGCAGCCAGCGCACACACACCCAGGCGCTGAGGAACGAAACCACCAGCCCCACTGCAAACATCGGCGCATCGGCCCAGCTGAGCAAGGCGCGCTCTTTGTACAGGCTGTAAGCGCCCGCGCCGATCAAGGTCGGGATCGCCAAAAAGAAAGAAAAATCAGTCGCCGCCTTGCGCGACAAGCCCAGCAGCATGCCGCCGATGATGGTGGCGCCACTGCGGCTGGTGCCCGGGATCATGGCCAGGCACTGCACCAAGCCGACCTTGAGGGCATCGCGCCCGCGCAAATCGTCCACCGACTCCAGGCGCACGGCACTCGCTGGTCGGCGCTCGGCCCACAAAATAATGAAGCCGCCAATGATGAAGGTGGTGGCCACCACCTCTGGCGTGAACAAATGCGCCTTGATGGCTTTGCCAAACAGCAAGCCCAAGACCACGGCGGGCAAGAAACCCAGCACCACGTTCATCACCAAGCGCTGGGCGTCGGCGTTGTAACGCACAGCCCACAAGGTGTGGCGAATTTTGGTCCAGTACACAATGATCACCGCCAAAATCGCCCCGGTCTGGATGGCGATGTCAAACACCTTGGCCTTGTCATCGTCAAAGCCGAGCAAGGCCCCGGCCAGGATCAAATGCCCGGTCGAAGAAATCGGCAAAAACTCGGTCAAACCTTCGACCAGCCCCATGACAGCGGCTTTGATTAGCAACATTGAATCCACAAACAGTCCTTTGAAGAATGCAAGGATTATCGCGGCAATGCCCCATCGCTCAAACCGAGCGAACCACACGGCCTCCTGGGTGCATTTCGCGCCGCCAAAGTGGCACTTCATCGCATTCAACTGTTTCTTTGAATTCCTTTGGACTACATTCCAAACCAATTCCTGATCAGCCCAGTTCAATGAAACGCAGAAAGACACACGCAACATGCAAATGACGCCCACCATCGCCATCCACATGAGCGCCGCCATCACCGCCGTGGTGCTCGGCCCCTTTGCGCTGTGGGCCCGTTTAGGCCGCACCACGCGACCACGCCTGCACCGCGCCATGGGTTACGCCTGGGTGACCTGCATGATCGCGGCCGCGCTGAGCGCGGTGTTCATTCGCGACTTTCAACTGCCCAACTTGGCGGGGTACACCCCCATTCATTTGTTCGTTCCTCTGACCTTCTTATTGCTTTACAGGGCCTTTGCGAAACTGCTCCAAGGCAACATCCAGGGCCACCGCAAAAGCATGCAGTGGCTTTACTTCAGCGCCTGCCTCGTCGCGGGCGTGTTCACCCTACTGCCTAGGCGCTTCCTGGGTAATTTGATCTGGTCGAACTGGCTGGGTTGGGTTTAAGAAAACCACTTTTGAAAGTAATCATGCAAATACTGCAACACATCCCCGTTTGGGTCTTCGCCCTCTTGATCGGCCTCATCGCTCTGGGCCTGGTGCAAACGCGCACCCGCCATATCCGTAAGCAGCGCCTTTTGGGCATCAACATTGCGCTCACGGTGTTCACTTTGGTCGGCGTAGTCCAGCAATGGCGGCCCACGCCCTGGCTGGGCTTGGGCCTGCTCAGCTGGGCCGCCGCTTGCCTGCTGGTGACCTGGGCACTCGGTCAAAGCGCAGCGCCAGCAGGCGCCTCCTACGACCCGGAGACCCGGCGCTTTACCGTGCCCGGCAGCTGGCTGCCACTGGCCCTGTTCATGACCATCTTTGCCTGCAAGTTCGCGGTCGGCATGACCACGGCGATGGCACCCGACTTATTAGACAGTCTGAGCGCCGCCACCGGCGTCAGCGCCTTGTATGGCCTGTTGTCTGGCTTGCTCAACGCCAAAGCCTGGCGTTTGTTGAAACTGGAGCACAACGCATGAAAAAAAACCTGACCGCCTTCACCCGGCTTACCCGTCTGACCTGCGTCGTCAGCCTGTTGCTGGCCGCCACGCTGAGCCACGCCCAAGTGGGCATACGCAACCTCCTATCTGGCGACATGCCTATCACGGTGATTTACCCGACGGCAGCACCCGTACAGCCGATCACCCACGGCCCGTTCACGATTCATGCCGCCCAAGACGCCGCGCCCCTAACCGCCCCGCCCGGCCGCC
>CAIWWN010000042.1 GCA_903916355.1 uncultured Burkholderiales bacterium
CGATGCAAGGCATACCGGCTAAGAAGGTGGGCGCGAATTTTTCAAGCAGACCCCAAACCGGGAAGTTGAAAGCGTTGATGTGCACCGCCACACCGCGGCGTGGCACCAGAATGTGCGTACCGGCAAAGGTGTTTTTCTTGCCCAGTGGCGTCACCGGGCCTTCGTGAATCAGGTTGCCGCTGGGCAGCTCGCTGGTCGCCATGCCAGCGTAGGCAAACAAGGTGCCGGTGCCGCCTTCAATGTCCACCCAGCTGTCCATGCGGGTCGCGCCGGTATGGGCCGAGATGGCGTACAGATCTTCTTTGCGCTCACCCAGGTATTTGGCCAGGGCCTTGAGGGCGTTGGCGCGCTGCTGAAAATCCAGGGACAGCATGCCGGTCAAGCCGGTGGCGCGGGCAAAGTGCAGGGCCTCGGCAAAGTCCAGGCTGTCCGCATGGGCGTGGGCCACCACAGAGCCGTTGATGGCGCTGTGCAAAGGCGCTGCGGCCTGGCTGCCTATCCAGCGGCCGCCGATGAAACTTTGAAGTACTTGGGTCATGATGAGTTGGGCTGTACAAATAGAACAAGAACGTACTCGGAATAATTAACCGACCGAGCGGACTGGAAATATTATGCATGTTTCAGCCCGTATTGCCCATATTTTCATGCTGAAACAGACCTGTTTTGACTCGATAAAAGGGTTTACCCTTTGCTCGAGTTGCATTTTGTGCGCGAGGATCGTCGATCCGTGGCTCCAAGCCCAATGTTCAAAACACCCCCATCTGGAGGCCTTGGCTAATTTAACTCTGCACGCCAACTCACATGCGCAGCAACAATCCGCCAGCCTTCCTTCGTGCGGATCCAGGTTTGACTTTGCCGACCATTTCGCGGGTTTCCTGCTGATTGGAACTCCGTGTTGGCAGTGGCCAAATCGTTACCGTAAGTTGTGATCAAAGTATTGTGCAGGGTGCGTTCGACGCCTTTGGAGCGTGATGCACGAAAGTCTTGAATAGACTTGAATCCATACAAATTCTCCGCTACGCCATAGCGCAATGTCAGCGGGTTGTCCCAGAAAAGTTCATCCAGAACAGCCATCTCGTTGTGAATGACGGCGTGTTCATATCGAGCAAAAACAGCTTGCACTTCAGCCAACACATGAGGCAAATTGATTTGCATAATTTTCAAAAAAAAGCGGCTTGAGCAGCCGCTGTGGGGTTACGTTATTTCAGAAAATAGATTTCTGAAGCCCTTAGATCGGCAATTGGCGAGCCAGATTGGGCGAACCCACGTGCTGTAGCCGCTGGCCGTGGCCTTTGTCGACCAGACTTGATAGGTTGGATCGGCATTGATGGCATCCATGGTTAAGGTCACCGCACTTCAAATGACGTGCGGTCGTCCATTGAGCGCCTGATTTTTTATGATTGATACAGGTCAAGCTCAAAAAACGATAACGTTTACCCTTGGTATACCGTGCCAGTTTTTGACGAGAAATGACTTTCCATCCAATCGTCCTGACCGCACAAACAGAGGCAGAAGGAAAGCATCTGCGCGGGTGTCAGAGCACTCAAAGCCAGGGGTAATGCTGCCGGCTTCCGTACCATTTCTTTGCATTGAGTTGATGGCTTGATCCATGTCAATGCTGCAATCGGACCAAGGGAATTCCCATGCTTGAATAACTTCAAAATCTGTATACATTGATTTGAGGTCAACCACATGCAAAGGATGTCGCCATGAAAACCATCAGCCAATTCCTAGACCAAAGCAAAGGGCCGATTCATTCTGTCGGCCCGGGTGCCACTGTCAGACAAGCCCTGGAGATCATGGCGCAGCACAACATAGGTGCGCTATTGGTTTTGGATGGCCAGTCATTGGCGGGCATATTTTCAGAGCGCGACTATGCACGTAAAGTGGCCCTCAAAGGCAAGAGCAGCAGCGACGCCTTGGTCCAAGACATCATGACAACCAAGGTCATCACCATCGATACGCGCCACACGATTGATCAGTGCATGCAAATCATGACGGACAACCACATCAGGCACTTGCCTATTGTCAACGGTCACATAGTGCTGGGTTTGATTTCAATTGGCGATGTGGTTCGCGAAATGATTGCGTATCAAAAAACCATGATTGAACAATTGCAAAGTTATATCGCTGGCTGAAAATTTAACAAGAGAAGGGCCCTGTCGACTTCAAGTGGGGACATTCAAAATTGCGTAAATTGATCAAGGGGATATGAGATGTATCAAAAAATCATTCTGGCCTACGACGGATCCATTGAAAGCCAGCAAGCACTGCTCAATTGCAAAGACCTGTCTCAATGGGAGCATGCCAAGGTTCATTTGCTCTCCGTGGTTCCGTACGATTCAATTGCCATGGGTTATGAAACTTCTTACTACAACGAGCAACAAGAAAAAATTGACGAAAATCGCTACTTAGAAATACTGAGTGAAGGTGTTACGCAATTGAATTCGGCCGGCATTGATGCCTCCGGCGAATTGCTCAAAGGTGATGCAGTTGACCAACTCGTTGAATACGCGCACAGCGTCAGCGCCGACCTGATCATGCTGGGCCACAAGCACCGCGAAAATTGGCTGGAGCGTTGGTGGAGCGGCTCTGTTCCTAAGGCCTTGATTGAGCACTCGCCTTGCAGTGTCTTGGTGGTCATCATCAAATAAGCTGGATGATGCGGTTTTGAAATAACCTGATGATGCTTGATAAGTGGCACTCAATGTCCCGGCTTCTAGATCGACCGAATCAATCTGGCTGCCCAGCAAAGTGCGCACTGGCGGTTGGGGTATTTCACCGCGCAACATGCGATTGAAGTAACTGTCGTGATCGGACAAGGAGCCCTTTCCTGAAAGCGATATTACAAACCGAGACGCTTGAGGGTAATCGCCTTTGATTGGCTGTCCAGGCGTAGCCGCGCCTCAAATCCAGTAGAGGACTTGAAATCGATCACCTGGTTGGCGCGTTGAGCCCATTCCCGATAAATGCCGGACTGGATTGCCTTCTCGCAGCCGGACTCCAACACATTCACAACTTCGAGAGGGGTGGCGGCGGGCACCAACAATCCACCAAAGCTCAGTTGCACCACGGGTACACCCGCTTCTGTCAGCGTGGGTATTTGCGGGAACGAGGGATGACGTTTATCTGCATACACCGCCAAGAGTCGCAAGCTTCCCGCCTGCAACTGCGGATTGACAGAACTGGCCAACAATGCGCCAAAACTCAGACGCCCTGCCAGCAAATCCTGAAGCATCGGCGCATCGCCTTTATAGGGAACGTGGGTGAGGTCGACTTTGGCAGAGGCCTCGATGTCTGAGGTCCCTAGGTGTGGGATAGAGCCTGTGCCCGATGTCCCGTAACTGACCTTTCCAGGTTGGCGAGTGGCATCTTGCAACAAGTCACTGAGCGACTTATAGGGAGAATTTGCAGTGACCGCAATGGCAAAAATATTATCGAAGACTTGGCAAACCGGTTTGAATGAGCCCAGCTGGTAATTGATCGTCTTGATGCGGTGAGGTTCACTGGTCAGGGAAACGGCCGGTGTGAACGCCATCGTGTACCCATCTGGCTTTGCGCTGGCCACCGCTTGCAGACCGATGGAGCCCGCCGCCCCGTCGCGGTTGATCACGCTCACGGGCTGACGCAGTACTTCGGCCAGGGCTTGTGCAAATTGACGCGCGTTGGCGTCCAACCCGCCTCCTGCGGCGAATGGAACTACGAATTGCAGGGGCCGAACGGGAAAAGGTTCAGCCGCCCATGCTTGCACAGTGGCCAACAACCCCCATGCCGCCCAAACAGCGCATGCATGTCGCCCTCTCCATTTAAAGTAATTTTTCACGTTGGCCCTTTGGTGTCGCTTGCATTTGGCTTGAGTAGGATTCAAGCGTCGTCGCGAATGCCGTTGCGCAACGTACCAATCGCGTCCACAACGATCTCGCACACATCACCCGGCTTCATGAAAATTTGAGGCGTGCGTTTGTTGCCGACACCGCCCGGGGTGCCGGTCACGATCACATCGCCAGGCGACAGTGGAATGAAGGTGGAAATGTAGGCGATTTGTTGCGGGATGCTGTGGAGCATTTTGTCGGTGGTGGTGTCTTGAAGCACCTGACCGTTGAGCAGCGTTTGCAGTCGCATCACTTGGCCGGGTGCAATCTCATCGCTGGTGACCATCCAGGGACCAAAGCCGCCTGTTTTGTAGAAATTTTTACCGGGTGTCCACTGTGAGGTGGCGACCTGCCAATCTCGTATCGAGCCGTCGTTGTAACAGCTGTAGCCAGCAATGTGGTTCCATGCATCTTCTTCTTTGATACGGCGACCGCCCTTGCCAATGATCACGGCAATCTCGGCCTCATAGTCCAGCCGCTGTGACTCAGGCGGACGCAGGATGTCTTGTCCATGCGCCACTTGGGAGTCAGTCAGGCGCAGGAAAATCGTGGGTACTTCGGTGATTTCACGGCCTGTTTCGCGGACATGATCGCCATAGTTCAGGCCGATGCAAAAAATCTGACCTGGGTTGGGAATGACGGGCAACAACTGCAACTGAGAAAACTTCAGCGTCGGCTTGTGCGTCTTGGCCATGTCGGCCGCTGCTGCAAACAGGTTTTGAGCAATCAAGGTTTTCAGGTCTGGGGCTTGCGCGCCCAGCAGTGGGGTGAGGTCCAGCACATCGTCGCCATTGACGATGCCATAGGACGGCGCACCTTCGCTCAGGAAGCTAATGAGTTTCATGGGGGTCTTTCTTTCAAATGATGGTGGGAAATTCAGGGCATGCGGGCGCTGATGTCTTTGGCGGCGCGCATGACGAGTTGAGCCAACTTGTCCACGTCGATAACCCCCATGCGCTGAACCGATGTAACCAGCGAGAGGGCGCCGGCGATGGTGCCGTCGGCATGGTGCAAAGGCGCTGCCAACGCGGCCAGATTGGTTTCAAGCTCACCGACTGACAAGTAATAACCGGCCTTGCGAATCTGGCTGTAGTAACGACGAAAGTCTGGCCACTCAGTGGGCAGACCCGCATCAGCCACCTCGTTAATATTTGCATCCAACAACTTATGCAAAGCCGTGGGCGTCCATCCCGCCAGAATCACTTTGGGCGCTCCGCCTTTGAACAGCGGTCGTGGACGTCCCCGGCCATAGCTTAGATTTGCCGGTGCCTGGCCCAGCTCACGGTGCGTGTCTAGCAACTGTTGGCCAAGTAGTGCGGAGACGACACAATCCAAGCCCGTCTGCGCAACTAACTCTTTCATGAACGGGATCCCGTGTTGCAGAACGGGATCGGCCTGACGGATGTAATGGTCCAGCACGATGATGCGCGGCCCCAAGGTGTATTGAGAATCGGCGCTGTGCTGTAGCAGGCCGGACTCGGTCAGCATTCTGACATAGCGGTAGCCAGTCGGCAGTGACACTTGCAGGGCTTCGCTGATGTCCTCAGCACTCCATTGCAGGCGTTGGTCAGAAAACAAATCCAGCACGCTGAGCATGCGGGACAGGCTGGAATCGGCTTTGTCGTTCATGCGCTCAATGGACTGACTCAGTCACTTGGGGCAAGCACTGGCTGATCTTGTCGAGTTCGGCCGCATTGCGTGCCACACCGGCAATATACCGATCGGGCCTGAGCACCACGGCTGCGACTTGCTGGGTCTTGAGCCAAGCGGCGATGTTCGGATCCGTGGCCGAACGAACCACCACGCCGTGCGAGTGCCAAAGTTGACGGGTCTCTGGACTCACTTGGGACAGTAACGCGGGCTCACCGAGCACGGCAAAATGCAGACCAAGGACTTGATCCAACAAGCGTCCATCCTGTAGCTCAGGTTGAGGAAATATTTGCGCCACGGGCGCCACATCGCCCAACCAAACGCCGGCACCCAACCGCGGGGAGGGAAATTCAAAAATAGTCGGTTGCCCGGCTTTGAATTTCACGTCCCGCTCGCGCGCAGCTTGTGGGTCGGTGGTCTGAATGATGTCGCCCAATTTCACCGCCAAGTCGATAAAAGCATGCACATGGGGAGAGCGTTCGCTTTCATAGGTATCGAGCAATTCGTCACCCGCGCGGCCGCTTACAACGGCTTCTAGTTTCCAGGCCAGGTTGGCCACATCCCGCACCGCAGCGCACATGCCTTGGCCCAAAAATGGCGGTGTCTGGTGCGCAGCGTCGCCTGCCAGCAGTAATCGACCACGCCGCCAGCCCTCAGCGATGACAGAGTGAAAGGTGTAGATCACAGCACGCTCAATCTCGGCCTGCTCGGGCTTGACCCATGGACTGACCAGTTTCCAAATCATTTCAGGTTGAACCATCGCAGCCGGATCATCCCCCGGCATGAGCATGATTTCCCAGCGGCGTCGGTTGCCCGTCACATTGCAATAGGTCATAGGTCTGACAGGATCGCAGTGCTGTACCGTGTGATCGGGCAGGGACGGCACATCGGCTTTGAGGCGCGCGTCGAATACCAGCCAAGGCTGATGCAGTCCCAAATCAGTCATGCGGGTGCCCATTACTTTACGCACCAGCGAGCGAGCGCCATCACAGCCGATCACATAACGCGCCCGCACATGCGAGCTGGTGTCACTTTGCAGGTCTTTGACTTGCAGGTTCACAACTTGCCCGTCTTCTTTGATCGATTCAACTTCATGCTTGAGGCGCACTTGCACGCTGGCAAAGCGATGCACGCCTTGACGCAGCACACCTTCCAGTTCCGGTTGATGAAAATAATGGTTGGTGGCACAGCCATGCGGCCCACGCGCGTTGGTGCCGCCTCGAATCAGCAAGGTTTCGCCCTGTGCGTTATTGAAATGCATGCCGGTGAGACCGGGCCGAGAAATGGTCTCTACGGCTGCCCGCAAACCCGCAGTTTCAAATACCCGCATGACCTCGCCGTCAAAGTGAATGGCACGCGGCAAGGCATAGATCTCTGCGTCTTTTTCGAGCACCACAGTGGCCAGCCCGTACTGCCCCAGTAAATTGGCCAATGTAGCCCCAGCAGGTCCATAGCCAATGATGGCCACATCAAACACAGGCTCACTCATGCCGAATAACCCATCAAGCGTTCCATGCGCGCCTGCCATTCGGCTCGGCTTTGAAACCTGGGACGGCTACGGGCCAGTGCTTCAGACTGCGCCATCACAAGGTCATCCGCTTGGTCCAGATCAATCGGTTCGCGCAAGGGTTGCTCGCAATACCAGGGCATGTCCATAAAGACCTCCAGACGATTGCCCTCTGGATCACGGAAATAGATAGAAATGGCATTGCCATGGGTGGCGCAAAGCAAATCCGTCACATCAGGCTCGGCAGAGACGCGGTTGCGAACCTCTCGCAAGGTGGCCAGATCGGGTACACGCAGCGAAATTTGGTTGATCACACTGAATGCCAAGTCAGTGGGGCGGCCTGTGGCCAACACGATCTGGTGATGTTCGGATGGGTCACGACTCAAGAACATCAGCTGAACTGGGCCCAGGTCGCCACGGTCCGTCTCAAAGAAGCACATGACTTCTTTGTAAAAACGAGCCATGCGTTCCAAGTCACGCACATAAAAACCCATATGACTGAACGTCAACGCGTTACGTTGACCCAGGGGATTGGACATGGGTGGCTCCTTAATTTGAAAAATTGAGCTGATTCTATTGAATTTAATTAATAAAAAACTAATGGTTTATCCTATTATGAGAATTTCATAAATTACTAAGAATGCCATCTGACCATGGGTCTTGACCTCAATCAACATCAGGAGACTATTTTCATGCACAGCATCACCCGTCGAACAGGACTGGCCAGCATCGCGTTGGTTGCCATGACCGCTTTCACCGCACAGGCGCAGGATTACCCGAACAAGCCCATCAAAATCATTGCCCCATTCCCTGTGGGTACAGGACCCGATGCCAACACCCGGGAAATTGCGCTGGAATTGACCAAAGTATTGGGGCAAACGGTGGTGGTGGAAAACCGTCCAGGTGCAGCCAACATGATTGGCATGGAAGTGGGTGCCAAAGCCGCCCCCGATGGCTATACGCTGGTCATGGGCTCCACGACTTCGTTGTCCGTGGTACCACACCTGTACAACAAGGTGCCCTACAAGGCGAGTGATTTCGTGCCCATCAGCGTTGTGGGCTTGCTGAACACTGCGCTGACAGCGCATCCCAACGTTTCCGAGAAAAACGCAAAAGAATTGATTGATCGCCTGAAAAAGCAACCTGACAGTTTGGTGGCCGCCACCTCCGGTGTAGGCAGTTATTCGCACCTTGCGGGTGAATGGTTTGCCGCCAATGCAGGGGTCAAGATCAACTTCGTTCCCTACAACACCACCAGTCCTTACGCAGACCTTGTGGCCGGACAGGTCAACGTGATCTTTGATGCGCTGCCTGCAGCCATCGGTAACGTGAAGGCGGGAAAGCTCAAAATCCTGGCGTTGACGGGCAAGTCGCGTCACCCCAATTTCCCGGACGTGCCCACTTTTGCGGAAGCCGGCCTGCCTGACTACAGTCCGACCGCTTGGATTGGCCTGTTTGCGCCTGCCGGTACGCCCGCGCCGATTGTGGCGAAGTTGTCCGATGCCATGCAAAAGGCTGCTGTGCAAAACCCAGAGCTGATGGCCAAGTGGCGCTCTTACGGTGGCGAACTCAAGGCCCAAACCCCCGCGGAGTTTTCTGCATTTCTGAAAACAGACAACCAGCTTTGGGGTCAAGCGATCCGGGGTGCGGGCATCAAACTTGACTGAGGCATCCGGGCATGACCACACGACGTCAATTATTGCAAGCCTCAGGCGCCTTGGCGCTGGCGCCACTGGCCACGCACGGCCAAACACCTGCGTGGCCCAGCAAGCCTGTGCGCCTGGTAGTGCCCTCTGCAAGCGGCAGCCCTTGGGATCCCATCGCCAGGCATTTGGCTGAACGTTTTTCCAAAGCCTTTGGGCAACCCTTTTTTGTCGAAAACAAAGGTGGCGGCACCGGCTTGATTGGCATGGACCAAGTCGCCAAAAGCATGGACGGTCACACCTTGGGGGTGATGTTCATGCCGCATGCGGTCCTGCCTGCGTTGGTGGGGAAAATGCCCTATGACACTTTGAAGGATTTGGTTCCGATCAGCCAGACGCAGTGGACTTACAACGTCCTGGTGTTGCGCAGCAATGTGGCCGCCAACAACATGAACCAATTGGTCGAATTGGTGAAAAAAAATCCGGGCAAACTTGTTTACAGCTCTGGGGGTACGGGCTCACCGGCCCATTTGATGGGGGAATACTTTAAGCAATTGACCGGTACATTCATTTTGCATGTCCCCTACCGCGGACCCGTCGCCGCTTTGCAGGGTTTGATCGGTGATCAATCCGACTTGATGTTTGCCTCCTTGGCATCCGCACTGCCGCATATCCGAAGTGGTCGTCTGCGGGCCATTGCAGTCACTTCGACAGAGCGGTTGGAAGTTTTGCCCGATACACCCACCTTTGCACAAGCAGGTTTCTCAAAGTTTGATGTCCGTGACTGGGCGGGATTGGTGGGTCCGACCTCGATACCTGCAGGTGTTGTAGATCGCCTTCATTTAGAGGTTGCGTCCGCCTTGTCTGAGCCTGGCGTTGCCCAACGTTTTTCGCAAATGGGGGTGTATGTTCACACCAGCACAGCGAGCGCATTCGGAGATTGGATCCAACGCGAAATGCCCAAATGGGCGCAAGTGGTTCAGAAATCAAACATCAAGATGGAATGACATGAACACTGCTGCCACCCCCTCCAACGCCTTTCAGGGCGCGCTTTCAGCAGAAGAGGCACGCAGGCAGGCACTATTGCGGGACGATTGGTTGAGTTTGGACAGCTTGCTTTCAGACGATCTGGTTTATGTGCACTCCACCACAGCAAAAGATAACAAGGTCAGCCTGATGGCCAAATTGACCAGCGGAGAACTTCAATATCTGCGTGTGGATTTTGAAGACCTGGATGCACATGGCGCAGGCAACTGCGTGGTCATCACAGGTCAGCTTTCAGCTGAAATCAGCAAACAAGGTCAATCCAAACAAATACGAAGCTTGTTCATGACTGTTTGGCGACTGGTGTATACCGGTAGTGCAGAACCCAAGTGGCAATTGAGCGCACACCAAGGAACGCCTTTACCCTTGTCAACTGTGACAACGGCTCGCACATGACCAACTTTATTTTTATAGTGGCCGACGACCTTGGTTACGCCGATTTGGGTTGCTATGGCGGACGTGCGGCTGGGCCAGACCCCGTGTCCCCGGTGCTGGACAAACTTGCGACCCATGGCCAGCGTTACGTGAATGGCTACGCCAATTCCCCCGTATGTTCGCCCACTCGCTTTGCACTCATGACCGGTCGTTATCAGTACTGGGTTCGTGGGGCCAGCGAGGAGCCCATGCTGGGCACCGCACGGGGCAATCCTGAAATTGGCTTGCACCCTCAACTGCCGACATTGCCATCGATGCTCAAAGACGTGGGCTATCACACCGCATTGATTGGCAAATGGCATCTTGGCTTTCGCCCGCATTTCGGACCAGAAAAATCCGGGTACATGCATCATTTTGGGCCCATGTCAGGCGGTGTGAGCTACTACGGTCACAATGCGCGCGGACCCGACTCCGACTTGGAGCTGGATGGCGCGCCCTACGATGAGCCGGGCTACCTGACGGATTTGATTTCAAAACGAGCTGCGCAGTATGTGCGCGACAGGGCCGCCAGCGGGCAGAAATTTTTTCTGAGCCTGCATTACACAGCGCCCCATTGGCCCTGGGAAACACGCGCACAGGGACGCATTGATCCGGACATCGTGAAGAACCTCTTTCATTTAGATGGCGGCAACGTGGAAACCTACCGCACCATGATCCGCGAGATGGATGAGGGTATTGGCTGGGTTGTCGAGGCGCTTCGCGAAACAGGGCAACTGGACAACACTTTGATCATTTTCACCAGTGACAACGGTGGC
>CAIWWN010000043.1 GCA_903916355.1 uncultured Burkholderiales bacterium
GATGAAGAAAAGCGACTACCAAATGCGATGCATAGTATTTTGCGGAACCTGCGTCAGTTCAACATTGTTGCTGGCAAATGGCACCAACGTCATAAAGGTGTATTGGATCGACTCTGCGAAACAAGCTCAGGAGATCAAAGAAGTGTCAGAAATTATTCGGACCTCAGTGCTCTTTAGCAATCATGTACATAGGGTTCAACAAACCTATCAAGCAATGTCTGAATACATCCGAAAAAAGACCAATGCTGAACTTGTGGGTGACGATGAAATTCAGCGGTTTTTTATTGGAAGAAATTGGTGGACAACCTCCGAAGCGGAAATACATATTCGCCAAATCGCAAAAAATGAAACGCGTGCTGGTGTACTTCGCCGAATCGATCTTGAAGACTCTAAGTCAGCAACCTCCATGTGAAAGGAAGAAATATGTCTTCGAAATACTACATAGGCACAAGATTGACTCGCAGTGAAATGGCAATGGTCAATGGTGGAAATAATTTAAAACTGAACTCAAGTATGTCCAATACCTTGGCCAGTGTTGCCATGCACATGGGCATTAAGAAAACACAGTTGGGAAAGCCTTTGAATTTCTATCCAGTAACTGAGTCTGAACTGAGGTATCTAACAGCTGAAACCTCCAAGTCAATGATCCCATTGCGTCACGGCTTGGAATGGCGTCCATTGATTACTGTAGATGCAGACCTGATGACCGAAGCGCTTCAAACCGTTAACCAAAAATACAGTCAAAAAATGGACCGTGTCACTCACAAAAAGTATCTCAGCGAATTAATGGAAGCTATGGTACCGTGTGTTTGCAAACTAAACGAAGACAAAATTATTGAACGCAAGGCATCAAAAAAAGGCCGCAGTTTTTACGGAATTTAGTTGCTCTGACCCTTGCAAATACATGCATTTAACTTGCGAGGGTTGGGGTTAGATTAAAACCACCAGGGGCCAAGATCTCCAACTCTTGCGAAAATTGCAGCGCAGATTTTTTAGCCCACTGCTACCCCATCAATCCAACCCTGTAGCCACCCGGAAGATTGGGCCGCGATCGTGTCGTATGCGGCGGAAATTTTCACAGCACACAGGGCTGATTTGAATGGTTATTGATGCGCTCAAGACTCGGGTATGCCTTGAACTCACACCAAAAGTCACTGCTCAACAAACCGGATGAGCTCGGTCAAATTTTCGTTGCTGCGTCAAACATTTCAAAAAGTTCGGCCTGCCAATTGCCATCATGGTCTACTGCCGTGTGCACCATCACCGTTCTTGTCGGCAAGTCGATGATGACTCTTTGACCGTGATGTCCATTGAAGTAGAGCCGCGAGCCATCCGACTTGTTGTGCCACATGTGCGCTTTGTAGCCAAATCTGGGCGAAGCGACCCCCACTCGCACTTGGCGATCTTTGTCACTCCAGCTTGTGCACTCTTGAATCCATGACTCACTGACCACTTGGGTTTTATCCACCTTGCCGCGTTGGGCCACCAATGTACCCAAACGAGCCCAGTCCCTCAGCGTTGCGGCAAAGCCGATGCAATTGAACTCATTTTTTTGCGCATCGGTCGTCCAAGTTGCATTATTTTCAGCACCCATTGGCTGCCATAAAACCCGCTCAGCAAATGCCGACATGGACATTCCTGTGACTTTTCGGATGACCATGCCAATGGTCAAAGGGCACAACTCGTTGTAGTTGTATGTTCGCCCCTGATCTTCTTGACGCCGATTCCAATTGGCAACTGTTTGCGCAATATTTGCAGCGCCCGATGTAAAAGCGGCAGGATATATCTGCCTGTTGTCTCGATCGTGCAGTATGTCGGCACCACTGGACATATTGCTCAGATTTCTCAGCGTGATGCTCCCGTGCAAGCTACCTTTCAGTTCAGGCAAATACTTGTCTGCCGTATCGTCATAACTCTCAATCAACTTCTTATCAAGACAAATACCCAGCAGCAACGACGTCACGCTTTTGGCCATCGACCAACTTGTGAAGCGCATTTCGGCAGATCGCCCGCGTCTGTAATTTTCGTAAAAAATGGACGAGTCACGGCAGATGAGCAGACCCGTCGTGGACCAACTGTCTAGATAATCGTCGGGGGATTTATTGAAAAAGCCCCATTTGTATTTGAAATTTTTAACCGGCGCGACATCCAAGTTCGTGGGGGTTGGCGACTTTTCCATGATGTGATGCGGGAACATCCCCTCAAAACCACCCGAATAATTGCCGACACGGTACTCGGGAAATCTGGAAAATTGTCCACCCCAGCCGGTCGGATAGCCTTGATCAGCACCCCATTTGTCCGCAGACCATGCGTTACCGGCCACAGTAGAAGACCCGATAGCCAATGCGCAACCCATGAAATCACGTCTGTCCATACCGACACCATTTTCAAATGATGTTGACAAGTTTAGCCGACCACAACGAAGAAGCCACCCTGGAAGGTGGCTTCTTGTAAATAGCCACATGGAAGATTGGGCAGCGATCGTGTCGTACGCGGCGGATATTTTCACAGCGCACAGGGCTGATTTGAGCAGTTATTGACTGCCATCTAAACAGATTTCAAGCACTGAATTGCTATTGAACGATCAGCTAATCAATCAAGCCAACCTCTCAGCCGCCATGGTTGCTGTCATCTTGGAATAGTGCTGCTCCAACATGCCAATGGAAGTGCCCATCTGCTTGGCCAAGGTGTGCATGTCCATCTGACCATCCATCAAACTCATGGTGGCGTAGCTGTGGCGCAGTGAATACAGACTGCGGTTCTTGCCAGTAATGGGGTCCACACGCATGTCCGCATCGCCCAGCATCAATTCAAATGATGTGTGTAGGCTGTTGGGCCGAACACCGTTGCTCACGGCAAACACCCAGGCTTCGCTCCGAGCCTGTATGGCTTGATCCAAATCCTTGCCCATGCCCTGCCGCAAGGCTAGTCGCTCAAACACCTCAACTGCCCAATGCTTGGCGATCAACCAACGGCCACCTGTCTTGCCCGATACCCAAATGCGTAAATAACGCTGTCCGCTTTTACTGTCCACATGCCATTCCAAGTGCCGCCACTGCATGGCCATACTTTCACGACCTGATCTGCAGCCTGTGCCCAGCAAGACTTCCACATAGTCACGAAGCAGCAGTCGCATTTCTTTGTGGTTCTTGCGTTCACCACCCCTGCTCCATTCGGGTAAAAATGCCATGAGCTTGACCAGCTCTTCCCGGCTAAAGCCAGGGCGTGCTGAACCCTTTTTGCCTTTGCGGTTTAGCCGCGGGATAGCCACCTTGTCGCTCAGCCAGCCTTGTTCAATGGCAAAGTCCAGCACCCTGCTGAATGCGCTGGCGTGATTGGCCAGTGTGCTGCTTATGGGCACACGGCCCATCTTTTCATTTCGCCATTGCTCGTAGAGTCTGACTTTCTCCAAGGTGATGTTGGTGAGCATGAACTTGCCAAAATACGGAATCAGGTAGTTGTTCATGGCCCGGATGTAGTCACGGTTGGTCTCGCGCCTGATGCCTCGTTCAATCTCAAGCTCCAGCGTCTTGATGCACTCCCGGGCAATGACATCAAAGCGTTTGGTCTTTTGTGGCAAACCCTCTTCTTCCCTAAATCTGGCCCGGTCATACATTTCACCGGCCACCCGCTTGGCCCAATCCAGACGGCGCTGGCGGGTGGTCTCGCAGTGCCACTTGCGATCAAACAGTTTGTAACGCACTTGCCAAACTCTACTTCCCGGGCGCAGATACAAGACCACCTCCCCATCACGCAGGTGGTGCGTGGTTTCCTGTCTGGCTGTTATGGTCAGTTGAGCCAAAGTGGCTGGGGTAGATGCAGGGGATTGCTCACTCCTGCCATGCAGCCGTGCCAGCTGCAAAAAATCGATCTGCTTCAAATTGCCAAATCCAAAACCACAGCTTAATTTCACAAGGTAAAAAGGACAACCGGTTGATTGGGCTGCCAACAAGGGTAAATACCGTGGGATACCGTGATTGCGCCCTCACAAACAACGGCTGGCAGGGTTTACAGGCGTGCGCAAAGTGACATGCCGCGCCGGGGGGGGGGCCGGGACAAATTTTGAACCATCAGCCCAATCAGCGTCAAAATATGCCATAATCTAAGACTTCACAAGTTACCCGCCCGGGTGGTGAAATTGGTAGACTCAGGGGACTCAAAATCCCCCGCCGCAAGGCGTGCCGGTTCGAGTCCGGCCCCGGGCACCATCTCTGGAAACCAAGCAACCATGCGGGTTCCAAGCGAATCAAGGCCAACCCTCACCGGTTGGCCTTTTTTCTTTTCAAGTCTCATGAAGCCGTCCCGTAGCCATCGGCACAGGATTTGACAGACCATCAGGTCTGGACGTGCATTTACAAAAATCGATCCAGCAATTTGCGCGAGTGTTTGTCCATGGCGGCCAGATCGCGAATCATGTATTGCACACCATGGGCATCGTTGATCAGCAGCACGGTGCCCGTCAAGCGGCGAATATCTTCTTCGCCTTTGAGCATGAACTGGGTGGTACCGCGGTTGGTTTGCACCGTCCAGGTACTGGGTGTGGCAAAACTGCTGACTGATTGCAGTTGCAAAATTTCAGGTAAAAACTCGCGCTCGTTCAGGGCTTGCAGCACCTGGGTGCGCAGGGCCTCGTCCAACTGGCTGATTTGATCCACCCAGACGATTTCATGGCCTTCGCTGCTCATCATTGCCGCCCCGCCCTGCGCGTCTGAGACCGGAAAGGCACGGACCGCCATCACGTGACTGTGGCGCGTGCCGTCGGGCAGCGTCAGGGTCCAGCGGCCAAAGGCATCGCGCTGCAAATCAAACGGGGTCATGCCATCACCTTGGGTTGTGTCACATCGGCACTGCTGTTGAGCACCGCCTCGGCTTCGGCCTGACGTTGCTGGGCTTCGTACAGTCGCCAGTACGCGCCTTGCGCTTCAATTAACACATCGTGCGTGCCTTCTTCCACAACGACGCCTTTGTCCATCACGACCAAGCGGTCGGCCTTGCGCAGGGTTGACAAACGGTGGGCAATGGCGATGGTGGTGCGGCCGCGCACCAAGTTGTCCAGTGCACGCTGGATTTCTTTTTCGGTCTCGGTGTCCACCGCCGAAGTGGCTTCGTCCAGAATCAAAATGCGCGGATTGATGAGCAGCGCCCGGGCAATCGAAATGCGCTGACGCTCGCCGCCGGACAGGCCCTGGCCGCGCTCGCCCACCAGCGAGTCATAGCCTTGGGGCATGCGCAAAATAAACTCGTGCGCATGGGCGGCGCGCGCAGCGGCTACGATGTCTTCGCGACTGGCCTGCGGCAAGCCATAAGCGATGTTGTCGGCGATCGTGCCAAAGAACAAAAACGGCTCTTGCAGCACCAGACCAATTTGCCGGCGATAGTCGCCAATCGCCAACTGCCGAATGTCGATGCCGTCCAGTTCAATGCTGCCTTCGCTCACATCGTAGAAGCGACAAATCAAATTGACCAGTGTGCTTTTACCCGAACCACTGTGGCCCACCAGGCCAATCATCTGACCGGGTGCAATGTCCAGATTCAGTTGGCGAATCACTGCCCTGTTGCCGTAGCGAAATTCAGCATCCCGAATCGTCAGCCGACCGTGCACCTGCGCCGGCAAGGCCACGGGTTGGATCGGCTCGGGCACGCTGGAGACGTGGTCCAAAATTTCAAAAATGCGTTTGGCACCGGCTGCGGCTTTTTGGGTGTTGGAGACAATGCGACTCATTGAATCCAAGCGGCTGTAAAAGCGCCCGATATACGCCAAAAAGGCGGTCAACACACCGACCGTGATCTTGTCATCGGCCACCAACCAAATGCCATAGCCCCAAACCACCAAGAGACCGATTTCGGTCATCAAAGTCACCGTGGGCGAGAACAGCGACCAAACGCGATTCAAGCGGTCGTTGACATGCAAATTGTGTTTGTTCGCCTCTTTGAAACGCTGGCCTTCACGCTCTTCTTGGGCAAAGGCTTTGACGACACGAATGCCCGGGATCGTGTCGGTCAGCACATTGGTCACTTCGGCCCAGACGCGGTCGATCTTTTCAAAGCCGGTGCGCAATTTGTCGCGCACCACATGGATCAACCAAGCAATGAAAGGCAGGGGCAGCAAGGTGGCCATGGCCAAGCTCGGGTTGATGGTGAACAAAATCACCGCCGTCATCATGATCATCAGCACGTCGGTGGCAAAGTCCAGCAAATGCAAAGACAAAAACACATTGATGCGATCGGTCTCGGTGCCGATCCGCGCAATCAAATCGCCCGTGCGGCGTTCGCCAAAATATTCCAACGAAAGTTTAAGCAAATGTTGGTACGTGGTGGTGCGCAAGTCGGCGCCGATGCGCTCCGAAACCAAGGCCAAGATATAAGTTTTGGCCCAGCCCAAGGCCCAAGCCAATAGCGCGGCAGCGAACAAGCCGGACAAATACAGGGACACCTGCCCGGGGTTGATATCCTTGCCATTTTGATAAGGAATCAAAAAGTCATCCATCAAAGGCATGGTCAGGTAAGGTGGCACCAGCGTGGCGGCCGTCGAGGCTAAAGTCAGCAAAAAGCCAAACAGCAAACGGCCTTGGTAGGGCTTGGCGAACCGCCACAACTTGAACAGGGTCCATGTGGAAGGTGGTGTCAGGTCCTCACGGCCGCAAGCCGGGCATTCAACGTCATCTTCGCCCATCAGGGTTTGACAGACCGGGCAGACTGAGCCAGCCAAAGCGGTATGCAAGGGGCGGCCGTCGCCGGACAGCTGCGCCATTTGACTTTCAAACTGCGTCGCCCAGCGTGCCGCAGCAGACTGCAGGCCCAAAGTAAAACGCCAAATCGCCAACCGGCCTGCCGGGGTCGCCAACTCCAAGGTCCCCACGCCCGCATGGTCGTTCAGTTTGAGCGTCATATCGAATTGAAGTGACCAGCTTAGAAAATGATTTTTTGTATTCGAAAGTACTAAAATTCTAAGATTCGTCAGAAAAATTGCACTTTTAGCGAACTGAAGACCTTCATCAAGGTCAACCTCCAGCCATGCTGATGCGTTCTCTTCTGGTTGGAGTCGAGAAAGCAACTCATCTTGCCAAGCAACCGGAACCACCGGCCTGGGCAAAACTGAGGAAAGTGATGGAATCATTAAAGATGAACCGCTAGTAGCCCGACCCGCCAATAGGCATGCCGAGACAAAAAACAACCATTGATGTGGCCAAAGACTGCAACAACACCGTCCATGACTCTTTCGAACCCTGAGCTGCTTGCCCCCATCGCCATTGCGCCGGTCATTGTATCGCCGCCCAGTCAAGCTGTGAGTGTCAAAAACATCCAAATCCTGCGGATGACTTATTTGGGCGGCCCCAGCATCTGGACCTACCAACCTGTCATTGAGGCCTTGATTGACATTGGCGAGCTGGAGGATTTCCCCTCTAACACCCTGCCCGGTTTCAACCAACGCCTCAAAGCCTGGTTGCCCGAAATGATCGAGCACCGTTGCACCCCTGGTGTACGCGGCGGCTTTTTTCAGCGTTTGGACAACGGCACTTGGGCGGGCCACATTTTGGAGCATGTCACCCTGGAGTTGCAAACCCGTGCCGGCATGCCCATGGGGTTTGGCAAAGCCCGCGAAGCTGGGCCCCGCGGCGTGTACAAAGTCATCATCCGCACCAACCACGAAGAAGTGGGCAAGTGCGCCCTGGAAACTGCGCGCAAATTGATTTTGGCGGCCATTCACGACACGCCCTTTGATGTGCCCGGTGCGATTGCCGAACTCACCGATCTGGTGGACAGTCGGTGGATTGGCCCCAGCACGGCCAGCATCGTGGCGGCGGCGCTGGATCGCAGCATCCCGTTCATTCGCTTGAACGCCGGCAACTTGGTCCAATTGGGCTATGGCATCAATCAGCGCCGCATCTGGACGGCCGAGACCGACAGCACCAGCGCCATTGCCGAAGGCATTTCCAAAGACAAAGACCTGACCAAAAAATTGCTCGCCATGTGCGGCGTGCCTGTGCCTGAGGGCCAGGTGGTCGGCAGCCCCGCTGCCGCCTGGATTGCCGCCCAAGACCTGGGCTTGCCCGTGTGCGTCAAACCCAGCGATGGCAATCGCGCCAGAGGCGTTTCGCTGGAACTGCACACACAGGGCGATATCGAAGCGGCCTATGACATCGCCCTCAAGCAAGGCAGCGAAGTCATTGTAGAGCGCTTCATTCGCGGCGCAGAACACCGCTTGCTGGTGGTGGGTGACCGCGTGGTCGCCGCCAGCCGGGGCGAAACCGCCAGTGTAGTTGGCGACGGCAAGCACACGGTGCGTGAACTGGTGGCCCTGCAAATCAATTCAGACCCGCGCCGCGGCAGTGACGGCAATTTACCCCTCGAATCCGTGCGCCTGCGTGGCAACAGCCCAGAAGTGTTGGAGCTGGCGCGCCAAGGCTTGACGCCTGACTGCGTGCCCGAAAAGGCGCGTGTGGTGCTGGTCAAGCGCACGGGCAACATGACCATGGACGTGACCGACAGTGTTCACCCGGACGTGGCCGCGCAAGTGGCACTGGCGGCGCGCATCGTTGGCCTGGACATTGCGGGGGTTGATGTGGTGGCCCAAGATATTGGCCAACCCCTCAAAGCCCAAGGTGGTGCGGTGGTCGAAGTCAATGCGGGCCCCAGTTTGCTGATGCACTTGAACCCGGCCTCGGGCAAAGCCCAGCAGGTGGGTGAGGCGATTGCACAGCATTTGTTCCCGGACAACGAAGCCGGCCGCATTCCCGTAGTGGGTTTGATGGGTAACGGCGACACCACGGGTCCAGCCAAGTTGATCGCCTGGTTGCTGCACCTCAAGGGCCTGCAAACCGGTCTGGCCTGCGCCTGTGGCCTGTTTTTGGGCAACCGCCGTTTGCAAAAAAAGAACGCCATGGATGCGGCCACTGCCCAGCGTCTGCTGATCAACCGGGCATCCCAAGCCGCTGTATTTGAAAGTTCGGCCCGTCATTTGCTGAGCGAAGGCCTGCCCTACGACCGCTGCCAAGTGGGTTTGGTCACCAGCATGCCGCCGGCCGCCGGGCTGGAGGATCTGTACATTCACAGCGACGACCAAATGCCCGGCTTGGTGCGCACGCAAATTGACGTGGTCTTGCCCAACGGCGCGGCCGTGCTCAATGCGCAAGACGAGCAGGTGGTGGCGCTGGCCCAGTACAGCGACGGCGAGATCATTTTCTACGCCCAAGACGAGCACAATCTGACGCTGCAAGCGCACCGCGCTGACAACGGCAAAGTGGTTTTCGCCCGCCAAGACCATGTGATTTGGGCGCAAGGCGAACAAGAAACTGAACTTTTCTGCTTGGCCGCGGCCACAACATGCAAGCTTCTCAAAGTACACCATTTGTCACGCGACGATTTGCTTGCTGCGGCCAGTGCCGCGTGGGCTTTGGACATTTCCAAAGACTTGATTCGTGCAGGCGTCAAGAGTTTTGGACAAAGTCCAACCGCGCATTGAACCGACGCCACGCTTAAACACAGGAATAACGGCTCATGGAAGTCTCAAGAATTCGTGCGCTTCGCGGCCCCAATTTGTGGAGTCGCTACACCGCGATCGAAGCCATCGTCACTTGCAACACACCAGATCGAGATATTGCACCCGGCAGCCCTTTCGAAAAACAATTGCGCCGGATCTTTCCTGCGCTGGCTTTCATAGAAGGCGTTGGCAACGGCCAGCAATCGAGCATGGCCCATGCACTTGAAAAAGTCACCCTCGGCTTACAGGCTCAGGCCGGCTGCCCCGTGACCTTCAGTCGCACCACCGCGACGCAGGAGTCGGGTGTTTACCAGGTGGTGGTGCAATACACCGAAGAGTCGGTCGGTCGCTTGGCCCTGGAGTTGGCGCAGCAGTTGTGCAGCGCGGCCAAACAGGGTAAGTCTTTTGATTTGGCCGCCGCCCTGGCGCAATTGAGTGAGCTCGATGAAGATGTGCGTTTAGGCCCTTCCACCGGCTCCATCGTCGATGCGGCTGTGGCCAGAGGCATTCCTTATCGCCGCTTGACCGATGGCAGTTTGGTGCAGTTCGGCTGGGGCTCTAAGCAACGCCGCATTCAGGCTGCTGAAATCGACAGCACCAGTGCGATTGCCGAGTCGATTGCACAAGACAAGGACTTGACCAAGTCGCTGCTGTTGGCCGCAGGCGTGCCCGTGCCGATTGGGCGCCCCGCCCAAGACCTCGAAGCCGCCTGGGAAATTGCCGAAGACATTGGCATGCCCGTGGTGGTCAAGCCGCAAGACGGCAACCAAGGCAAAGGTGTGACGGTCAATATCGTGGACCGCGCGCACTTTGAATTGGCCTACGCGGCAGCGGCCGAATACGGCGAAGTCATGGTGGAAAAATTTCTACCGGGCCACGACTACCGTTTATTGGTGGTGGGCAACAAATTGGTGGCCGCTGCGCGCCGAGAACCGCCCTTGGTGGTGGGTGACGGCGTGCATACCGTGCAAGAGCTGGTCAACCTGGTGAACGCCGACCCCCGGCGTGGCGACGGTCACTCCACCTCGCTGACGAAAATCAAATTTGACGCCATCGCCATTGCGCGACTCGAACAGCAAGAGCTGCAACCCGCATCGGTGCCTGAAAAAGGCCGCCGCGTGATTTTGCGCAACAACGCCAACCTGTCCACCGGTGGCACCGCCACCGATGTCACAGACGAAGTGCACCCCGAAGTGGCCGCGCGCGTGATCGCGGCCGCCCAAATGGTCGGGGTGGACATTTGCGGTGTGGACGTGGTCTCCGAGTCGGTGCTGCGCCCCTTGGAAGAACAAAGTGGCGGCATCGTGGAAGTCAATGCCGCACCGGGTCTGCGTATGCACATCAGCCCTTCGTTTGGCAAAGGCCGTAACGTGGGCAAGGCGGTGATCGAGAGCATGTTCAAGCCCGACGACGATGGCCGCATCCCGGTCATCGCGGTCACAGGCACCAACGGCAAAACCACCACTGTGCGCTTGACCGCTCACTTGCTCAAGGCGCAGGGACTGCGGGTGGGTATGACGAACACCGATGGCGTGTATGTCAACGGCCGGCAAATTGACGACGGCGATTGCAGCGGCCCGCGCAGTGCGCGCAATGTGCTGATGCACCCTGACGTCGATGCCGCCGTGTTCGAAACAGCCCGTGGCGGCTTGCTGCGTGAGGGCCTGGCCTTTGACAAGTGCCAAGTGGCCATCGTCACCAATCTGGGCTCTGGCGACCATTTGGGCTTGAACTACATCACCACGCTGGAGGACCTGATGGTGCTCAAGCGGGTGATCGTGCTCAATGTCGCAGCCAATGGCATGGCGGTCCTCAATGCCACCGACCCCAAGGTCGTGGCCATGGCCAAACATTGCCAAGGTGCGGTCACCTTTTTTGCACTGGACCCCCAGCACGCGGTCCTGGCCACACACCGAGCGCAAGGCAAGCGCGTGGTGTTTGTCGAGAACAAGCACATCGTGGCGCAAGAAGGCAAAAAGGTTTTCCGTATTCCTTTGGACAACGTGCCTCTGACCCGTCAAGGCCAAATCGGTTTTCAAACCGAAAACGTCATGGCGGCTGTCGGTGCAGCTTGGGCGGTGAGCGTGCCCTGGGAAACCATCAGCGAGGGTTTGGCCACTTTCATCAGCGATGTCCAAGGTGTGCCTGGACGCTTTAACTTGTTCAATTACCACGGCGCCACCGTGATTGCCGACTACGGTCACAACCCCGATGCCATCCAGGCCTTGGTGAATGCGGTCGACAACATGCCCGCCGGCAAGCGCTCGGTGGTGATCAGCGGTGCCGGCGACCGCCGCGACCAAGACATCCGCGACCAAACGAAAATTCTGGGCCATGCCTTTGACGATGTGGTGCTTTATGAAGATGCTTGCCAGCGTGGCCGAGAAGACGGCGAAGTTCTGTCATTGCTGCGCGAGGGATTGCAAGGCGCCGAGCGCACCCAGCATGTTCAAGAAGTGCGCGGCGAATTCAAGGCCATCGACACGGCCATGGACCGTCTGCAACCCGGCGAGCTGTGCTTGATCTTGATCGACCAAGTGGAAGAGGCTTTGGCCTACATCGCGCAAAAAGTCAAAGCGGCGGACTGAAACGGCTCCAAGCCAACACGGCCAAACCACTGAGCACAAACGCCGTTTGCCAAGCCAGCAAACGGCGCAAGGTGGAGGGCCGGTTTTCGACTTCGCGGTACAAAACATCACCCGCGCACAGCGACAAGGCAAACGACACGCCCAGACCGATCACATTGATCCACGGCGCTTGCCAACCCGCGTGAAACCAGATGGCGCTGATGATCAAGCTGACCGCGAAATGGGCTAAAAAAATGGAATACGACTGCCGCGCCAGATGCGCAAGTCCTTGCCTCAGATAACGCGAGGCGGCGCTTACTATCGCGGTGGGTTCAGGCTGCGGCCAGGCGGCCAACATCAACGCGAGGACCCAAGCCAAACCCATACGCAAGCGCGGCTCCAGCCAAAAGGCAAACAAACCCAAGATGAAAATAATGCCCCAGCCTTTGGCCGTGATGCGACTCAAGCGCACCCGGTAAGCCAGCATACCCAAGCCATAGGAGCCAAAGAAATACAGGCCCTCGACATCCATATTGGCTTGGCGGTTCCACCACAGCAGCGACAAGGTCGCAAGCACGAACCACAGCAAGACCATCAGCCCGCGCAGCTTCCACTGCGGCCGCCAGCGTTGCAACTGCCCGGCAAGCCACACCGTCGCCACGGCAATGGCAAACAACTGAAAATCAATCGACACATACCAAATTCCGGCAGACAGGGCCGGCACCCGCAACAAGTCTTGCAGCATCAACATATGCACAGCCATGCTCCACAGTCCGGGCGCGGCAGACAAAGAAGAATGGGGGAACCAGGGCCTGACCAGCGCCGTCACCAACACGGTGAAAGTGAGCGCAGCCATCAAAGGTGTGGCCAATCGCAAAAAACGTTTGCCGAGCAAACTGGGCACCGAAAACGCCAGCGGCAAGCGCTTCGCCTGCGCGGGCACCGCACGCAACAACTGGCTCGCGGTGAGATAGCCTCCCACCACCAAGAAAGCCTGAACCGCCAAGCGTCCGTGGTTGTACAACACGGCCAGTTGGGTGGGCGCCAACAACAAGACCCGATCGAACATCGGGCTGAATACCGACAAATGGTGCAACACAATCAGCAGGCAGCCGATGGCTTTGATGGCATCCAGCAAAAACCAACGGCCCCCATCACTGGAGGCCGTTGTAAAAGAAGAAGCAGATTGTGGAGAACTCAACGCTGCAATCTTCCTGGCACTGTGGGCGGCAATGGAGACGACATCAGCGCCTCATGCCCATGCGCATCACAAGGCCAAGCGCTGACGGGCAGCCGCGTATTCACTGCGCAATCGGGCCACCAATTCAGCGGTGCTGACCACAGCGTTGATGGCGCCAATGCCTTGACCACAGCCCCAGATGTCTTTCCAGGCTTTTTTCGCGTCACCGCCAAAGTTCATTTTCGAAGGATCGGATTCGGGCAGGTTTTCGGGGTCCAGCCCCGCCGCACGGATGGACGGTGCCAGGTAGTTGCCATGCACGCCGGTGAACAGGTTACTGTAAACAATGTCGTCCGAGTTGCTGTCGACAATCGCGTTCTTGTAGGCATCGGCGGCGCGCGCTTCGTGCGTGGCAATGAAGGCCGAGCCAATGTAGCCAAAGTCAGCCCCCATGGCCTGCGCTGCCAAAACCGCATCGCCCGTGGCGATCGAGCCTGACAAAGCAATCGGGCCGTCAAACCATTGGCGGATTTCTTGAATCAAGGCAAAGGGGCTTTTCACGCCCGCGTGGCCGCCAGCACCCGCAGCCACGGCGATCAAACCATCCGCACCTTTTTCAATCGCTTTGTGCGCATGCTTGTTGTTGATGATGTCGTGGAGCACCACGCCGCCATAGCTGTGCGCTGCGGCGTTGATCTCTTCGCGTGCACCGAGTGAGGTGATGATGATCGGCACCTTGTACTTCACACACATGGCCATGTCGTGCTCTAAGCGGTCGTTGCTTTTGTGCACGATTTGGTTGATGGCAAAAGGCGCGGCTGGTTTGTCGGGGTGCGCCAGGTTGTAAGCGGTCAGGGTTTCGGTGATCTCAATCAACCACTCTTCAAGCTGCGCCGCAGGCCGGGCATTCAGGGCTGGCATGGAGCCGACAATGCCGGCCTTGCACTGTTCAATCACCAACTGGGGGTTGCTGATGATGAACAAGGGCGAAGCGATGGCCGGAAAAGGCAAATGCGCAAGTACGGAAGGCAATTTAGACATGAGGTCTCCAAAACAGATGGTGCATTGTCAAAGTAACTGGCACCGCGGGCCTGTCCAAGAGGCGACAAGCCCCACAGACAGCGGTGCTGTGAATCCAGCTCAAAAAGCGTCCAACGCCAACGCGGTGACACTGGCCGCACCTTCCACGATGCTGTCGCGCAGTCCTGGGGCTTTGCTCAGCATGTGGTCGGCATAAAAACGCGCGGTGGTGATCTTGGCCGCCATGAAGGCGGCGTCCTGCGCCTGCGCTTGGGGCGTTAAGGCCACCAGCAAAGCACGGCCCAACTGCCAACCGGCCATCAGGTTGCCTGCGAGCATGAGGTAAGGCACGCTGCCCGCAAACACGTCGTTCGGGTGGGCCTTGGTGTTGCCTGCGACAAAGTCCACCACCTCAATGAAGGCTTCACGCGCGGCCTTCAGGCGTTTGGCCACGACCTGCGCATCCGCATGGCCTGACGCGATCAGTTCGGCTTCGGTGTGCGCCACTTGACCGGCCAAGGCTTTGGCCGTCTGACCGCCGTCGCGCGCCGTTTTGCGGCCCACCAAATCATTCGCCTGGATCGCGGTCGTGCCTTCGTAGATGGTCAAAATTTTGGCATCACGGTAGTACTGCGCAGCGCCCGTTTCTTCAATGAAGCCCATGCCGCCATGCACCTGCACGCCCAGGCTGGTGACTTCCAGACTCATCTCGGTGCTGTAGCCTTTGACCAGTGGCACCATGAATTCATAAAACGCGGCATTTTGCTTGCGCACTTCGGCATCGGGGTGGTGGTGTGAAGCGTCATAGGCCGAGGCGGCGGTGGAAGCCATGGCGCGACAGCCTTCGGTGTAGGCGCGCATGGTCATCAGCATGCGGCGCACATCGGGATGGTGAATGATGGGGCCTGCAGCAGGCAAGCTGCCATCGACCGGACGGCTTTGCACGCGGTCGCGGGCGTATTGCACAGCGCGCTGATAAGAACGTTCGGCAATCGCAATGCCTTGCACGCCTACCGCGTAGCGCGCCGCGTTCATCATGATGAACATGTATTCGAGGCCGCGGTTTTCTTGGCCGACCAAGAAACCCACAGCACCGGGTCCGGTGCTGTCTGCAATGCTCGCCGCCGTGCCATCTCCAAACTGCAGCACCGCAGTGGGGCTGGCTTTGATGCCCATCTTGTGTTCAATGCTCACGCAATGCACGTCGTTGCGCTCGCCCAAGGAGCCGTCAGCTTTGACCATGAATTTGGGCACCACAAACAGGCTGATGCCCTTGACGCCTTCGGGCGCACCTTGCACGCGAGCCAGCACCAGATGGACGATGTTGTCGGCCATGTCGTGCTCACCGTAGGTGATGTAGATCTTGGTGCCGAAGATTTTGAAAGTGCCATCCGGCTGGGGCTCGGCGCGGGTGCGCACGGCGGCCAGGTCCGAACCGGCTTGCGGTTCGGTCAGATTCATGGTGCCGGTCCATTCACCCGAAATGAGCCTTTCTAAATAGGTGGCTTTGAGTTCGTCTGAACC
>CAIWWN010000044.1 GCA_903916355.1 uncultured Burkholderiales bacterium
CGTGTGCTCTTCCGATCTGGGTCGGTCGGATCCTGGTTGTTCAGTTGTGTCGTGAATAGCTTGAGGAAATCACTCTGACCCATGCTGGCTTGGCCAGTAGCGGCCGTCAGCGCATCATTGGCCGCTTGTGCAGTCGTTTTGATGCTGGCGGGGACCGCGCTCGCCCATGAAGGGTTGGTCGCGGCCGATGTCGATGTTGCAGAATTCAATAAATTCAAAGTGGGCATGCGGAGGCTCCTGAGTTAGCTCTTGATGATGTCGAGGGTGCGCATCATCAGTTGTCGGGCGGTGTTGATCACCTCGACGTTGTTTTGGTAGGAACGGTTGGCCGCCATCATTTCGACCATTTCGGTCATCTCGTTCACGTTCGACAGGTACACATAGCCGTCTTTGTCGGCTTGCGGGTTGCCCGGGTCGTGCATGCGCTTGATGGGCGAGGGGTCATCGGTGATCTCGGTCACTTTGACGCCGCCTTTGTTGTTGTCGTTGCTGTTGCCGTTCAGCTGCTGTTCCATGATCGCTTTGAACACCGCGCGTTTGCCGCGAAAGGCTTCTGCATCGGTGCTGGCCACGGTGCCCGCGTTGGCCAGGTTGGAAGCCACCGCGTTCATGCGCACGGTTTGCGCGTTCAGGGCGGAGCCGCCAATGCCAAAAATATTGTCCAGTGACATGCTTATTCTCCGCGCAGCGCTTTACGCAAGCCGCTGATTTCGTCTTGTAAGAAGTTCACGGTGGCTTGGTATTCGGCCGCCGCTTTACCGTATTGCGCTTGCTCCACGTTCAGTTCGACCGTGTTGCCGTCAAAGGCGACGTTGAAAGGGATGCGGTACATCATGCCGTCGGCGCTTTCGTCCATAGGCAAAGCCATGTGCTTGTTGTTGGTGGTTTGCATCGTGTCTTCGGAAGCGCTTCGAAAGACTTTCTTGAACTCGATGTCGCGGGCTTTGAAATTCGGCGTATCGGCGTTGGCAATGTTTTGCGCCAGCACTTCCACGCGCTGACTGCGTGCGGTCAACGACTTGGCATGGGTGCTCAGGGCTGTATCAAAAAGACTCATCGCAATCACCTCCATGGTTGTTGCTGGGGCTGTTTTCACATTGCCGGTTTATCGACACTTGGCGCACTCAAGTTACGCCTTATCAGGTCGATTGCAAAAGCCGTGCCATGGTGTTTGAGGTATTTCTAAGCATGAAAAGTTGCACGTGCCAGCGGCAAACTGTGTACAGCGGCAAGGTGTTGCCACTGGCATTGCCGTTTTGGGGATTAGCGCAATTGCGTGGGCGTTGAGTCGGTGGACTCGTAGCTCGCCACACGTTGGGCTTGCACGCGTGAGCCCGTGGGCGTACTCACGGCGGGCGCCGCTGGTGACACGGGTGCGCTGGGTGTTTGCGCGCGGTTGTCAGGCCGTTTGACATCGGCACGGTCCAGGCCTAACACGCGTTGTGCGTTTTGCATCAAGCCGCGTACCAGGGACTGGCGCGTGATGGTGTTGCTCGTGTTTTTGTCGTTGTACAAGGCGCCCGCTTGGTTGCCGGGAATGCCCAAGGGCGCATCGGCGCGCGTCTCGCTGCGCGCAGCGGGCTGCAAAACAGACAGGTACAAATCGTCAAGCGGTACGCTGCCTTGCTGTTTGTTCAGCCCGGCTTTTTGGAAATAGGTGTCAGCCAGATGGAGTTGCTGGTAAACGCTCAAGCCCAGAATGGACTTGGGGTTACTGGCCATGCCCACCGCTGCGGCGCCGCGGGCCGGGCCGTCGCAAAACTGGATGATGCCGTGGCAGCGTTGGTTGCTGGCCTTGGGGTTCATGCCATCGCTTTCCATCAAGGTCATGCGGGCAAAGTCGTCGGGTGCAAAGCCGTGTTTGTTGGCCATTTGCAAGACCTTTTGATAAACGTCTTGTTTTTCGTTGGCAGGAATAAACCCCTTGCTCACGGCGCGGTCCAGCGTCTTGTCCAGCACCGGGTTGGGCGTGCCCAAAATGCTGGCGCCTGGGTTGCTGGCGGTTTGGGGTGCGCTTTTGGGAATGGTGGCGTTGCTGGCGCGGTTGGGCAGGGCGGCAGATAAAAGGGGCGCCGGTTTGTAAGCTGGCGCAGGCCGTGACGAGGTTTTGGCAGAGAGCACGGCCGCAGTGGACGGCGGCGCGTTGGCTGGTGTGGGTCTGGTGGCTAAGTCTGTCGTGGCATTGCCTGCATCGCTGTTCAGGGCTTGGCCCCGTTCGGCCGCAGCTTCTTGCCATTGGGCTGTCAGCGCGCCCATGTTCAGTTGTTGGCCAGGGTAAATACGGTTGGCGTTGGGCATGCCATTGCTCGTTGCCAAGCTTTGGGCGTAACGGTAGGTTTGCGCGTCAGTGAGGTTCACGCCTTGGGCTTGCGCATGCTGTCGCACAATGCCCACCAAATTGTCCCCCGCCTGGACGGTGCGCACCGACTGCACGTCGTTCCAGGTTTGCTTGAAACCTGAGCTCGAGGCGCTGCCGACCGCATCGCCGGCGGCCGCACTGTCCCCGGCTGAGGCCGGTGTCAGTAGATGAGAGGGGGAGAGGGCGTCATCGAGGCGCATGGCATTATTTTTGCGTGTTCAGAGTATGTTCAAACCGCGTGTCAAAACTTCAACACCTGCCAAAACCATGCAAATGCTGTGCCTGGTTGTCGTGTGGGCTTGGGCGTGTGGGGCCTGGGCGGCAACGCCGGCACCTCAAGTTGCGGCATCTGGGGTCGATTCCGTGAGTACGACGCGCAAAGGCACAAGCGATGCGGCGTCAGCGAACGCCACACCGGCAGAGAAAATGCAGTCACAAGTACGCCAATGGATGGCCCAAACCAGTGGTGGCAGCCCGGACGATGTCCAAATTGCCCCCATGGACAACCGTTTGCAGGTATCGCCTTGCGAGCGGCCGTTGTGGATCGATCACCCTTTTGCTTCGCGTGAAACGGTGCGCGTGCGTTGCCCGGCAGTGGCTGGGTCGGCGGTGCAAAATGCGAATGCGGTGCCCGTTTGGCAGTTGTATTTGAGAATTTTGTCAGTCGGCTCGGTCGTGACAGCGCGAACAAGCGCTGCCGCTGCAGGGCCGGCGACGAAAATGGTGGTGGCCAGACAGTTGTTGCAACGCGGCACGATGCTGACGCCAGAGATGCTGCAGGAGGTAGACGCCCCAGCGCCGGTCAATGGGCAGGTGGATGCCACGCAGCTGACCTCGCTGCAGGACGCCACCATGGCAGAATTGGTGCGTGACTTGCCTGCGGGGACACCTTTGCGAACGCACGACATTCGGCGTGCTGTGCTGGTCAAAATGGGCCAGCAGGTGATGATGACGGTGGGCAATAGCGCGGATTTTCAGATTCGGGTGCGCGTTGAGGCCTTGCAAGATGGCCGCATGGGCGAGCAGGTGAGGCTTAAAAACACCGAGTCAGGTCGGAATATGTCCGGTGTGGTGATTGGGCCCAATGCGGTGAAAGGCCTGTGATGAAAATTTCTTCCAAAAAAGAACTCAAGTTCTTTCTGCAGCTGCCGATACTGAGGATGTCCAGCTTTAAAAGCTGCATGGGAATCAAGCCGGTCCTCCGGCATATGTCAAGAAAGCGAGCTAGCCATGGCTGATGGAATTTACAACAATGTGAGGCGCCCTGCGTCCGATAACACGACACGCAGTTTGGCCGTCAAGACCGACAGCACAAACCCTTCGGGTTTGATGTCGACAGAGTCTGCGAACGTTGTCAGCGGTAAACCGAAGACAAAAGTAGCGGGTTCCGATCAATTGCGATTGTCCGATGTGAGCCAGAGACTGGCGGCTGAACCTGGTTTTGATCGGGTGAAGGTGGAGTCGATCAAAAAAGCGATTCAAGAAGGCAATTACCCGATTGACCCGCATCGCATTGCCGAGAGCTTCCACTCGATTGAGCAGATGATCAGTCAATAAGGCCAAAATGACCATTGAGGCTGAGTCAAATTCAGATAGTGCGGCATCCCAGATACTGGTATTGCCTGTGGCGGAACAACTGCAGCAGTTACTGGGCTTGGAGTTTGAGGCCCTGAAAGAGCAAGACCTGGATCGTTTTGAGCATTTGCAAACGGCCAAAACCGATTTGCTCGCCGAGTTGGCGCGCCTGTGCCCTGACAGTGAAGTTCTGCAAACCCATTCGGACTGGCAGAATTTGAAAGAAGTTTTGTTGGATTGCCGAGACATGCATCGGCGCAACGCCATGCTGATAGAACGTAAGTTGGACGCTATTCGCGGCGCATTGCGCAGCCTGAGCGCCGGGCACGCCAGCAGCCCGGTTGAGGTGTATGACCGCTTGGGCAAAATGTCCCGTTTTTCCAAAGGCCGCGGCTTCAACGAAGCCTGATTTTCCTCATCATTCCCTTCAGGGCGTTGTTTTCTCGTCCCCCGGGCGCATGCCCTTGAGCCAATAGACCCACGACAAAATCACCGCCACAGCTGTATACAGTTCGGGTGGAATTTCCTGGTCCACATTCAAACGACTGAGCAGAGCTAATAGTTGCGGGTCTTCGGAGACGAAGACGCCTTGGCGCTGGGCTTCTTCGAGCATTTGAATGGCCAACTCGTCTTCCCCTTTGGCCGTGACTACCGGCACGGGGTTGGGCCCATAGGCCAGCGCGACGGCTTTGCGGTGGTAGTTGCTCATCTTGGCCTCATGCGGTTCTCATGCGGACATATCCACCACCAGGCCGCAGCCTGTGGGTGGGAAATCAGCAGGGGCTTGGGGTCGTGCGCCGTGCACAATTTGAAAGCTGCGCATGGTCAGTCCGGCTTGTTGCAGTTGCAGGCCGAGCTCGCTGCTGCGTTGCCGAGCGGTGCTGGCGACGTCGGCTTTTTCAGCCCACATAGTGAGGTCAATGTGTTGGCTGCCTTCGAGCTGGGTCTTGAGCCAGACCGGCCCATAGGTTTCGCTGCGTGAGTGCACATTCACCGTGAGCAGGGGCAGTTGATCGCTGTTGCGCGGCTCGCGGCGAAACACCAATTCCACCGGTTCGGCGTCGACAAAGGGCAGGGTCATGCGAAACAGCACTTCGCGTTGAGCTTGGGCTTGAACCGCTTGCACCTGGGCCGACTCCATTTCCTCGAAGGCATGTTGCAACTGGGCAAAGGTGGCCGCCGGCGTGTCGCTGTCGCGCGGGCCTGAGCTCAGGGCTTGCACGAGATCGTCTGATTCGTCGCTCTGCACCAAGCGCAGCGGGTTGGCTGATTTGTCTGGCGACTGCAGGGCTTGTATCAATTTACGCAACAAGAGCTTAGGGTCGTTGGTGGGGGCGGGCAGCCCCCGTGCCAACCAAACCTCCGCACCTAAAGTGCTGGCTAAGGCTTTGGAAATGGCTTCAGGCGTGAGTTGGGCCATGGACAGTTGCAGGCCACGCCATTGGGCCTGTAAGTCGGGCCTGGCCAATATTTTGAGCAGCGCATCGAGTGTTCCGGGACGATACAACTGCGATACATCAGAAGGCCCGGGTGGCCTGAACAGCAAATTCGCCATGCGGGAATAAGAGGCTGGCATGGGCTGCTGCATGACAGCGGCTTGCGCACTTGCAGCCCCCGTGCTGGGCGACAAAGGGTTTACTGCTTGCGCTGCCGTTGTCTGCCCGGCTTGCGCCGTGGTGGGTTGCAGCAACCATCCCCCTTGGGGGGTTTGCACAATCTTCACCCAAATGGTGGGGGCCAACTTTCCGATTAACCCTGTCGGCATTTGGATGATTCGGCCTTTGAGAATCAGTTCAGGCTGCCCGCCGTCCATGCGCAATGTGGCCTGTACGACTTGACCATCACGCAGGTTGAGTTCTTTGGCAATCGGCGTGGGAATAGGCAGTTGTGGGCCCTCTAAAAAAAGAGGGTTCGCCCGTCCGGGCAGACCGAGCGCGTCGGCACCGGTGATCAAGGGTACCGGATCCAGTGCCGGCGCGATGCGGGGTCGCTGGCGCTGTTGCCGCTCCGTGAAAATACTTCAGAACCTGGGGGCACAAAAGCCTCCAAGGTGTTGCGCACCAGTGTGCTGTGCTCAGGCAAATGGATGAGGGTGCCGGGTTTGAATTTTTGTCCGGCTTTACCGGTGACCACGTTGGAGTTGGCGTCTGCCAAGGCTTTGCGCAGCACGCCGGCGTTCAAGGGGCTGTCGGCCATGGTGTTTTTCAACAGGCGCTCCACCGTGTCACCGGCCTTGGTGGTGTAGGTCGCGGCCGCAGGCGCACTGGGTTCAGGTGCGGCCGTGGCTGCACTGGCGCTGAGTGTGAGCGCACACAAGGCCGCAGCCAACCATTGCAGGGGGGACGTATTCAGGCGTGTCAAAGTTCGGATCATGGTGAAGTTCCGGTTTATCGGTTCAGTGATTCGGCCGGCCAGGCGCGCCAATAGGTTTGCACGGCATCGGCAGGACCGGCCAGGACCGCGAGTTGGGCATGGTGCGGGGTCACCTCGACCACCTTGGCCAGCAGCAGCGTGGCCGAAGAAGGGCCGACCACTTGGGACGGAAAAGCTTTGGGGTCGGCCAGCAGCCATTCGTCTCCGGGGCGCACCCCTGCCAAGCCGCCGGCATTGATTTGCACTTGGTTGGCGCGACGCTGGGTCACCAGGGGCTGCAAGGGGTCACAACCCATCCATTGGCCCAAACGCTCGCCCCACAAGCGCCCAACTTGCTGCAACAGGGCGGCGCCGGCGTCATCCAGACTGGTGCTGGCCCAATCGGCGTTCTTCAGCGCCAGTTGCAGACTTTGTGAGGCCTGGAATTGTTTGTTTTGGCCGTTGGCACCCTGCACCAACAGTTCCAATGAGATCTCGGCGTGATGCGGACTGCGTCCGGCGATTTTTTCCCAAGTTTTTAATTCCTGGGTTTGTGCACTCACGCGCAACAGGGCGGTCCACGGCAATTGAGGCGGGGAGCTGCGCGTCAAGGCTTGTTCGTAGCTGCTGGCCAGTTTGCCGGTGGACAACACCGGGGGGGTCACCTGGAGTTCCACCATGCGCCAAGCGCCGTCAGAGGTCGACAGCCATGGGGCGGCAATTTGTTGCCGCACTTGCTTTTGGATTGTGGCCGAGGTGCCGGACTCAAACACTGTGGTCAAGCCCAGCACATGGCGCAAGGCTTGGGGCTTGCAGCTGTCGTCCGCAGGGCTGGCCGAGTTGCTGGGGTTGCGCGACAGGTCTTTGGCGGCGTTGGGGCTGCTCAACTGCGCTTGTGGATTGCCGGCGCTGTCGCGCGAGTAGGATTGCACCTGCACGCCGCGCACTTCCATGCCGGAGCGAAAGCTGCTGGCATCACGCAACTGGCCCTGCTGGTCGAGCCACTGGGTGCTGCGCACCTGTGTGGCGCCTTGCAAAGCCGTTTCCACCAGGCTGTGACGGATCGCGTCCAGACGTTCTTGCGCGGTCAAACTCACTTTGGCCGTTTGTGCCCAGCCCAGGCCCCAGCCGCACAGCAAGATGCAGGCGGTGAAGCAAGGGAGAAGGCGTCTCATGGTGGGGGCCGTGGGTTGAGTGCAGCGTTGACGTTAGCGGCTGCGGGCCGTGATTTGACCCAGGTACAACGTACGCAGGTCCTGCACCACGCTCTTGTCCAGCGACAAGGTGGTTTCGTAAGTGTCTTCGCCCACCGGGGTGATGCTCACCAAGATAGCGCCGTAGATCACGCCTTCGACTTTGGCGCGAAAGCTGTCACTGGTCACAGTCATGTCGGCCACGGTGGATGTGGCGTCAATTTGTTGGCCATAAACTTGTTCGGTCAGGGCACGGTAGGCGTCGAGTTTGGAGGCACGGATCGCCATCAGCCGTTGCTGGGCAGGGTTACGGTGGTTTTGCACGCTGACCACGGCGTAGCCGGTGGCGGTCAGGGTTTCTCGTTTTTCCACCAGAGGGGCCAGCATATTGGCATTTTCAGCAGGCTTGGTGGCTGCGATGTTGATGGATTTGCATCCGGTCAAAACGAGCAGGCCTGCCGCCAGGCAGGCTGTAAAAAGTCGGTTCATATTGCTTCCTTAACGAGCAGGACACCAAGTCCTTCACCCTCTGATTCGGTCTGAGGTGGCCGAACTTGAGACCGAAAA
>CAIWWN010000045.1 GCA_903916355.1 uncultured Burkholderiales bacterium
CAGACTGATCCACCGTCGCCCAAACAGCCTTGCAGTCCCTGATCCACAGTCACTGACCGAGAAGAATCAAGAAACAGACGAAGAAACATCCGAGCACCTATTGACAGGTCAATCCATATCAGGAGCTTGCCTGCAAGCGATGCATCGAGCTCGCCCAGGCCTTGATCGCCAGCAGGCTGGCGCCTACAGCAAGGTCAGCACCACCGGCGCGTGGTCGCTGGGGCGTTCGTTTTTACGCGGCAGTTTGTCCACCACGCAGGCCTTGGCCTGGGCTTTGAGGGCGGCGCTGATCAGCACATGGTCGATGCGCAAGCCCCGGTTACGCCTGAAACCAAAATCGCGGTAGTCCCACCAGCTGTAGCTTTTCTCGGGTTGCTCAAACAGCCTGAAGCTGTCGGTCAAGCCCAAGTCCATCAAACCGTTCAAATGCGCGCGCTCTTCGTCGGTGCAATGGATCGTGCCTTTCAAGGCTACCGGGTCCCACACGTCCAGATCGTCAAAGGTGATGTTGAAGTCACCCGTTAAGACCAGCTTGGGGTGCGCCGCCATTTCGGTTTGGACCCAGTCGCGCAGCGCCGTGAGCCAGCGCATTTTGTAGACGAACTTGTCACTGTCCGGCGCTTGGCCGTTGGGGAAATACGCGCCGATGACCCGCACCGTGCCGCCTTGGCCATCAGGGTAGGTGGCGGCAATCACGCGGGACATCTCGTCTTCAAACCCCGGTATGTTTTTCACCACCGCGTTGCCCGCATTGCGTGAAATCAAGGCCACACCGTTGTAGGTTTTTTGGCCAAACCATTGCGCTTGGTAACCGGCTTCGGCAAAAGCCGCATGCGGGAACTTGTCGTCGCTCATCTTGAGTTCTTGCAGCGCCAATACGTCGATCGCGCCGGTGTCTGAAGCCGCTTGCGCGGCCAACCAGTCCAAGACCTGCGGCAGGCGCACCGACAGCGAGTTCACATTCCAGGTGGCAATGTTCATACGTGCAGCGCTGCCAATGCGCCAATGCCTAAGCCCACGGCGCCCAGGCCGTACATGCCCCATTCCAACCATTTGCGCCGAGTCATCAAGGCAATGGCGGCCATGGCAATCGACACTTGCAGCGCGGTGGTGGCTTGGGCCCAGCGGTGGTGTTGGTGCATCTGCTCGTCGGACTGGTGATCCCACTCTTTGGACTCGGCTTCCAGCTTTTCGGCCACCACTTTGATCTCGGCTTTTTCGGTTTTGTAGCGCTTGATCTCGCCTTCGTAAAACTCTTTCTTGCCACCCGGTGCCAATTCAATAGCCAGTTCACTCAGGTTTTGCTTGCTGCTTTTGGCCTGGTAGTAGTTCCACTGGTTGGAGGCTTCGGTTTTCTTGATGGCCGCATTGTTTTTGTACAAGCCAGCGCTGGCCTGCGTGGCCCCGCCCATGTACGAAAAAATCGCACCCACCGTGGCGATCACGGCGGTGAACATGGCGATGCTATTGGTGTGGCTGCCGCCATGGCCTGCATCGCCGTGGCCTTGCTGTGCGTGCTCCAACTCGTGGTCGTGCGGGCCGTGAACGTGAAATCCATCTGCGGACATACTCAGTCTCCTGTTGCGGTGTTTTGGTAAGTGACAAAGCTAAAGGCCAAGCCTTTTGCGCTGGTGTGCGCCTCGCGCGCCACTTCAAGCCAATCGGCATTCAGCGTGGGCGCGAAGGCATCGCCTGCAAAATCATGGTCAATCTCGGTGACCACAGCGGTGCTGGCCCAGGGCAGGGCTTGGGCGTAAATTTCAGCGCCACCGATGACCCAGGCATCTTTGTCGGGCGGGCACAAGGTCATGGCCTCGGTGATCGAGCCGGCACTCAAGGCGCCCTCGGCTTGCCAGTCGGCCTGGCGCGTCACCACCACATTCAAGCGGCCGGGCAGGGGACGGAATTGGGGCGGCAAGGAGTCCCAGGTTTTGCGGCCCATGATGACGGGGCAACCCATCGTGGCGCGTTTGAAATGCGCCAAGTCTTCGGGCAGGTGCCAAGGCAGTTGGTTGTTCACGCCAATCACGCCGTTGCGCGCGCGGGCATAGATCACATTCAGCTTCATACGCTCAGACGGCGACGGGCGCTTTGATAGCGGGGTGGCATTCATAACCCAACACCTCAAAGTCCTCATACGCGTAATCCAGAATCGAATCGGGTTTGCGTTTGATACTCAAAGTGGGGTAGGCCATGGGGGCGCGGCTCAGTTGCAGTTCCACCTGTTCGTGGTGGTTGCTGTAAATGTGGCAGTCGCCGCCGGTCCAAATGAAGTCGCCCACATCCATGTCGCACTGCTGCGCCACCATGTGGGTGAGCAGGGCGTAGCTGGCAATGTTGAAGGGTACGCCCAAAAAGATGTCGGCGCTGCGCTGGTAAAGCTGGCAGCTGAGTTTGGGTTTGTCACCCGCTTTTTGCGGCGGTGCCACATAGAACTGAAAAAAGGCATGGCAGGGCATGAGGGCCATTTGGTCCAGCTCGGCCACGTTCCAGGCGCTGACGATGATGCGGCGGCTGTCCGGGTTGGTCTTGAGCGTGTCCATGACCTGCTGAATCTGGTCAATGTGGCCGCCGCCCGGCGTGGGCCAGCTGCGCCATTGCACGCCGTACACCGGGCCGAGCGAGCCATCTTCACGCGCCCATTCGTCCCAAATCGTGCAACCGCGTTCTTGCAGCCACTTGACGTTGCTGTCGCCACGCAAAAACCACAGCAACTCGACGATGATGGCGCGCAAGAACACTTTTTTGGTGGTCACCAGCGGAAAGCCTTCGTTCAAGTCAAAGCGCATTTGGTGGCCAAACACACTGCGCGTGCCGGTGCCAGTGCGGTCGCCTTTTTGCACGCCCGTCGTGTAGACGTGACGCATGAAGTCTTCGTATTGGCAGCGAATAGGGCGGGGCAGGGCAGGGGTGTTCATGGGGGTCTAGTTTAAGGCAGGCCCATCCCCTTTTTCAGTGGCCACACCTGAGCACCTTTCTCTTACCAGGCGATGCCCCGGGCGCGCAGCACTTCTTGGGCCACGTCCGGTCGGTCGGTGATCAGGCCGTCCACGCCCATGTCCAGCAACTCGTTGATGGCTTTGCGCTCGTTGACGGTCCAAGCCAATACCTTCAGGCCTAGTGCGTGCGCTTCTTTGACTTGGGTTGCGTCCAATTCGCGCCAGAAAGAAGACCAGTGACTGCCCCCGGTGGCTTGGATCATTCGAGGAATGGAGCCATGGGCTTTGTACTGAAACCCGGCGGTCCATGGTGAGCCCTGGACGCTTCGGGCCATGATGTTGTCCAGAGAAGACAACTGCGCTGTCAGGTACACCGTTGGCAAACCGGGCGCCAAGCGTTGCACAGCTTGCAGCGTTCGCCAGTCAAAAGACTGAATCTGCACCCGAGCTTGCATGTTGTCGTCGTTGATCACTTTGAGCAGTTGGCGGACGAAGCTTTCGGGGTCTGGGGTTTGTTCGGGCCGCGTGGGGGTCAATTTGGTTTCAATGGCGAACTGGACTTTGCTGTTGCCCATGGCCTTGACCATTTCAAACAGGTCTTGAAGCCGGGGAATCCGCGTGCCGTTGATGGACTTTTGCTCTGGGAAAAAACTGGCATACCTGGACCCCGGTTGGATTTGGCCCACATCGTAGGTCTGCAACTGTGCCCAGCTAAGGCTCAGAATGTCGGGGCCTGGCGACTGCAGATATTTGCCTTGGCTGTCGCGCGTCAGATCGGGGTTGAGCGCAGGGTCGTGGCTGATGACCAGCACCCCATCTTGGGTCGACACCACGTCCAACTCCAGTGTGGTGACGCCCAAAGCCATGGCCCGTTCAAATGCTGGCAAGGTGTTTTCGGGCAGCAAACCCCTGGCCCCACGGTGGCCTTGCAAATCGATGCGAGTTTGGGCTGTGGCCCCTGATGAAAGCAGGAGGCTGAAGATCAGGGCGTGAACCAAGGGCCACATGGATTTAAAGTGCGATCACCCGCCCTGGGTTCATGATGTTCTGCGGGTCCAGCGCGTTTTTCACGGCGCGCATCATGGCCAGGGCTGTGGGGTCTTTGTAGAGCGGCAGTTTGCCGACCTTGAGTTCGCCCACCCCGTGCTCGGCGCTGATGGAGCCATCAAATTGGGCCACCTGGTCAAACACCAGGGTGTTGACCTTGTCTTCAAAGTCGCGCAAAAAGGCTTGGCCGTCGGCGCCTTCGGGGGCCTGCACGTTGTAGTGCAGATTGCCGTCGCCCAAGTGGCCAAAGTCAACCATGCGCACACCGGGTACTTCACGGGCCAGCAGGGCGTCGGTCTCGGCCACAAAGGCGGGGATGCGCGAGACGGGGATGCTGATGTCGTGCTTGATGTTCAGGCCTTCATCGGCCTGCGCCAGGGTGATGCTTTCGCGAATGTGCCACAGGCCTTTGGCTTGGCTGAGGTTCTCGGCCACCACCGCGTCGGTGACGCAACCGGCCGCCAGTGCGGCTTCGAGCAGGGCTTCAAACTGGCCACGGGCGTGAGTTTCGCTCTCGCTGTCGGAGTTTTCCAGTAGCACGCACCACGGGGTTTCCTTCCACAGCGGCACGCGCAGCTGCGGGTAATGTTTGTCGACCAAGCCAAGGGCAAACTGGCCCATGACTTCAAAACCCGTCAGGCCCGGTCCTAGGCGCTGGTGTGCCAAGCCCAGCAGGTCCACCGCCGCTTGCATGCTGGGCACGGCGGCCCAGGCGGTGAGTTGGGCGGCAGGTTGCGGGTACAGCTTGAGCGTGGCCGCGGTGATGACGCCCAGCGTGCCTTCGCTGCCGATCATCAGGTTGCGCAGGTCGTAGCCGGTGTTGTCTTTGCGCAGGCCTGACAGGCCATGCCAAATTTCGCCTTGTGCGGTGACCACTTCGAGGCCCAGGCACAGCTCGCGTGTGTTGCCGTAGCGCACCACCTGCGTGCCGCCCGCGTTGGTGCCCAGGTTGCCGCCAATGGTGCAGCTGCCTTCAGAGCCCAAGCTCAGGGGAAACAAAAATCCAGCGGCTTCAGCAGCGGCTTGCAGGTTTTGTAGCACGCAACCGGCTTCGACGGTGATGGTCAGGTTGGCCGGGTCGACGGCGCGCACTGCATGCATACGGCCCAGGCTGAGCACGATTTGCGTGCCGGTGTCGTCCGGCACGCCGCCCACCACCAGGCCAGTGTTGCCGCCTTGCGGCACGATGGCGGTGCCGGCTGCGGCGCAGGCTTTGACCACAGCAGCCACTTCTTGCGTGTTGCCGGGGCGCACCACGGCCAGAGCCCGGCCGCGAATGCGTTTGCGCCAATCGAGTTCCCAGGCGCTCAGGTCGGTGGCCGGGTCATCGTGCGTGAGGACATGGGGCTCGCCGCAGATCTGGCGCAAGGTGGTCAGTAAAGGGGTCATGCGACCTCCTGCAAAGGGCCGCGGGCTTTGGCGTCTTTCAGGCGCAAGCGCACATGCAAGGCGCAGGCCACAAACAAGGTCACGCACAGCAGCACTTGGATGCCTGCCAGCAGGTTGGACGGCCATTTGTCGCCCCAGGCGCGCACCACGCCCTCGGTAAAGTAAAGCCAAACCAGCAAGCTCACCCAGCGGTAGGTGTACATGCGGTTTTTCAGCAAGCCGGCCAAAGGCAGGCACAACGGCAGCACTTTGATAGCCAACCAAGTGCCACCCGGGCGCAACGGCGCCAACCACAGCTCCCAAGCCAGGCCCAGGGCAATCAGGCCGAGCAAGCTGCCCACCGCCAGGATGCGCGTGAAAACCACGTGCACCGCCATATTGGCGACGGGCGGAGGAGAAAAGTCTGCAGGTGGGGGGGAAATCGTGTTCATGGCAGTGGCATCATACAGAGCATGAATCGAATAGAACGTTTAAGCCAAAGTCTGGCCCAACTGTGGGAATACGCTTTGCACTTTGAGTGGCGCCAAATGGGTCATTTGTTGCGTGAGCGCTTTCGCGAAGCGCGCTTGGGCATGACCGCCAGCTCGCTCACTTTCACCACCGTGTTGGCCCTGGTGCCTTTGTTCACCATGGGTTTGGCCATCTTCACGGCGTTTCCGGTGTTTGCCAAGGTGCAAGACCAGTTGCAGCAATGGCTGGTGCAAAGCCTGGTGCCTGAGAGCATTGCACGCCAGGTGCTGGGCTCGCTCACACAGTTCTCGCGCAAAGCCAGTCGGCTCGGGGCTGTGGGCTTTGTGGCTGTGCTGGTCACGTCCTTGGCCTTGATGGTCACGATCGAGCGCACCTTGGGGCACATTTGGCGCGTCTCCAGCCAGCGCGCTTTGCCGCAAAAGGTCTTGCTGTACTGGGCCGCGCTGACGCTGGGCCCCTTGATGTTGGGGGCCAGCTTGGCCATCACCTCGTATGTGGTCACTGCCAGCGAAGGCGTGGGGGTGGTGCCCGGCGACCTGCGCCTGGTGCTGGACGCTGTGGAGTTTGCTTTGCTAGCGGCCTGCGCCAGCGGCTTGTATTTTTATGTGCCCAATACCCGCGTGCAGTGGCAGCATGCGACGACAGGCGGCTTGGTGGCGGCGGTGGGCATTGAGTTGGGTAAAAAATTGCTGACGGTGTACCTGGGGCAGATGCCCACCTATTCGGCCATTTACGGTGCGTTTGCGGCGGTGCCCATTTTGCTGGTGTGGATCTACATGGCCTGGGTGATTGTGCTGGTGGGCGCGGTGGTGGCCGCCAGCTTGCCCGAGTTGGGGCGGCATGCGCTGCGCCGGCGCAGCGGTTCGGGTTGGTCTTTCAGGCTGGCTTTAGAAACCTTGAGCGCCCTGGACGCCATGCACCATACGCCGCCGCACGGTTTGAGCTTGAACGAGTTGGCGCAGGCCTTGCGCATTGAGTTGCGCCATGCACACCGCGTGGTGAAAGTGCTGCACGAGCTGCGCTGGATTGGTCAGCTGCGCTCGATGGACGGCAGCACCGAGCCCCGATATGTGCTGTTGGCCGACTTGCAGGTCACGCCCCTGGCGCCGCTGGCCGATGCCCTGCTGGTCTCGCAAATGGACAGCACGTACAACGTGTGGCGCCACATGGGCATTGCGCAGCTGCATGTGGCTGACGTGCTGCCTCGGCATGGCTGAAAGGGGATGTTGTGGGAGCTTGATGGCAATTTGTAG
>CAIWWN010000046.1 GCA_903916355.1 uncultured Burkholderiales bacterium
CGGGTGGCGAGCGGCAGATGCTGGCTCTGGGCCGCGCCCTGATGTCCGAACCCCGGCTCCTCATGCTAGACGAACCCAGTCTGGGCCTGGCCCCCTTGATCGTGCGCGAGATTTTCCAGATTGTGCGCAGCCTGCGCGACGATGGTGTGTCGATCCTGCTGGTTGAACAAAACGCCCGCGCCGCGCTCGAATCGTCCGACCGCGGCTATGTGATCGAAACCGGCGAAATCGCGCTCGAAGGCGAGTCACAGGCCTTGGCCACCGATCCGCGTGTGCAGCACACCTACCTGGGAGGCGGGACCGATGCCTGAGTCTGGCGCACAGATCAAAGCCTTCGCGGCACTGGCGCAAACCTTGCCAGCACACCAGCGCACGCTGCCCGACATGCTAGAGCGGCAAGCCGCCTTGTTCGGGACACGTCCTTTCTTGCAGATCAATGGCGTTCACTGGACCCACTCAGACGCACGCGATGCAGCAGCCCGCCACGCCGCTGCATTGCAAGCAGTCGGCGTGGTGCGTGGTGAAGCCGTGGCCCTGTTGCTGGGCAACCGGATCGAGTTTCTTCAGGCCTTTCTGGGCTGCGGCTGGATGGGGGCCATAGCGGTACCGATCAACACAGCCTCCATGGGGCCACAGATCGACTATTACCTGCGCAACAGCCACACGCGCCTGCTGGTGATCGAGGCCCAATACCTGCGGCGGCTTGCCGACATGGACCTGAAGTCGATTGGCTTGCTGGCCATCTGGGTGGTCCCTGAGACGGCGTCCGAGCACGCCCCCCCTGCGCCAGCAGAACTGGGTGGCGTGCCCTGCTTACCCTTCCCAACGCGACAGAATTTGCTGGCCTATGTGTCCGCTGCGGCCATGGACGCGGGCGACACCCTGGCCGTGCTCTATACCTCGGGTACGACTGGCCCAGCCAAAGGGGTGACATGCCCACACGCCCAGTACTACTGGTGGGGTATTCACACCGCCGATGTTCTTGGCATCCATCAGGAAGATGTGCTGTGCACCACACTGCCCTTGTTTCACATCAACGCCTTGAACACCTTCGCACAGGCCCTGCTGTGCGGCTGCCAGTTGGTGTACGAAGGACGCTTTTCGGCTTCAGGCTTTTGGTCACGCATGAACGCACACCAAACAACCGTGGTGTACCTGCTTGGCGCCATGGTGCCCATGTTGCTGGCGCAAGCATCATCGCCACAAGAGCGCACACACCGCATACGCACAGGTCTTGGGCCAGGCGTGCCTGCTGCGGCCGGTGACGCCTTTGCAGTCCGCAGTGGTGTGCGCCTGCTTGAAGGCTATGGCTCCACCGAAACGAACTTCACCATGGCCACACGGCCCAATGCACCCCGGCAAGGCACCATGGGATGGTTGCGCCCCGGCTTTGCCGCGCGCGTGGTCGACGCCCATGATGTGCCGGTGGCGACGGGCGAAGCGGGCGAATTGCTGCTGCGCGCCGACGAGCCATTTGTGTTTGCCACCGGCTACCTGGGTATGCCCGATAAAACCGTAGAGGCCTGGCGCAACCTGTGGTTTCACACGGGTGACCGAGTGGCACAAGAGGCCGATGGCGCGTTCCGCTTCATCGACCGCATCAAGGACGCGATCCGTCGACGTGGCGAAAACATTTCATCGTATGAGGTCGAGCAGGTGCTACAAAGCCACCCGGCCGTGGCCACGGTGGCGGTTTATCCGGTGCGATCCGAATTGGCCGAAGACGAGGTCATGGCCTCGGTGGTACTCAAACCCGAAGTCCTGCCTGTCACTGCTGACCTGCATCGGCAACTACTGGCGCACTGTGAAACGCGTCTTCCCTACTTTGCTGTGCCGCGCTACCTGGATCTGGTGAACGACTTGCCCCGCACCGCCAACGGCAAAGTACAAAAGTTCAAGCTCCGCGAGCAGGGCGTGACCGCCAGCACCTGGGACCGCACACGCGCTCGAGCCTGATATTTCTGAAAACACCAACGGAGTCATTCATGAAAATTGCGATTTTGGGTGGCGGCCACGGCTGTTATGCCGCTGCAGCCGACTTGTCCGAACAAGGGCATGAAGTGCGCTTGTGGCGTCGTGATGCCGCTGCACTTCAACCAGTCATTGACACCGGCACCATTGTCCTCAAGGACGCGGCAGGTACGCGAGACGTGCCGATAGCGTTGGCCACGGCCGACATGGGCCAAGCGTTACAAGGGGCACAACTCATCCTGCTGCCATCACCGGCCACGGCACAAGCCGACATCGCGCGTCAGATGGCTGCGCACCTGGTTGACGGCCAGGTGGTGTTCCTGGCACCAGGCACCTTTGGCAGTTTTGTCATGGCCGAGCAAGTCAAGACCATGGGCAACCAAGCCGTCATCGGTTGGGCAGAAACCGGCACACTGCCCTATCTGGCCCGCAAGCATGGCGAGCGCGAAGTGAACGTCACGGTGCGCGCAGTGCGTCTGCCCACCGGGGTGTACCCGGCGTGGCGCGAAGCCGAAGTGATCGCCGTCATCCAGCAGGCCTACCCCAGCGTCCACGGCTGTGGCGATGCTTTGTCAGGCGCACTCATGAATGCCGGCCCCATCATCCATCCGCCATTGATGGTCATGAACGCCGCACCGCTGCAACACTTTGAGCGCTGGGATATCCACAACGAAGGGACACAGCCAGCCGTGCGCGCAGTCACCGACCGGCTGGACCTGGAGCGCATCGCGGTGCGCGAAGCCTTGGGCTATGGTGGGCAGCATTACCCACTGGCCGACCACTACCTGAACGACCGCTGGATGTACGGCGATGCGCACAAAAAACTGGTCAAGTCGGGCGACTGGCGCGAAAACATCGACCTGCACACGCACCGCTACATCACCGAAGACACTGAACTGGGTCTGGCCTTCCTGGCATCGGTGGCGCGCTGGGCTCAATGCGACGCCCCCATCGCCCACGGCCTGTTGGCCATCGTGGGGGGATTTCTGGGCAATGATCTGCGGCACGGGCCACGCACGCTCGAAACACTGGGGCTCGCAGCACTGAGTCGCGACGCCTTGCGTCAACGCCTGCATCAAGGAAGCTGAGCATGAACACTCCTGTCCGTTTTGCCGCTGTGGGAGCGGGGCGCATGGGACGAGGCATCGGCATCGCCTTTGCCTACGCCGGCCACCCCATCCACCTGATCGACTTGCGCGAACGCAGCGCCGAAGACTGGGCCCACCTGGCAGGCGAGGCACGCGCAGAAATCCTGGCCAGCCTGACGGCTTTGGCCGAACTCGGTGCTTTGCCGCTGGGCGAAGTGCCCCGCATCGCCGAGCGTGTGACGTTGGTCAACGCGTCCGGTGCGGCTGCGGCGCTGGCACAAGCAGATCTGGTGTTCGAGGGCGTGCCTGAAACCCTGCAGGCTAAACGCGAAGCGTTTGCCGTCATCAACCGCTGCTGCCGCGAAGACGCGATCCTGACCTCCACGACCAGCAGCATTCTGGTCACGCAGCTGGTGAATGCGGTGCACCGTCCCGAACGGTTTTTGAACATGCATTGGCTCAATCCGGCGTACTTGATTCCGGTGGTCGAGTTGAGCACGCACGCAGGGACGGACCCGGCCGTGGTGGCCCGCTTGCGCACCCAAATGGAAGCCATTGGCAAGCTCCCCGTGCTGTGCGGTGCCACGCCGGGGTACATCGTGCCCCGCTTGCAAGCGCTCATCATGAACGAGGCAGCTCGCATGATCGAAGAAGGTGCGGCCACTGCCGAAGAAATCGACAAAGCCACACGTTACGGACTAGGCCTTCGGTTTTCCGCCATCGGGGTGGTGGAGTTCATCGACTTTGGCGGCAGCGACATCCTGCACCACGCCAGCCGTGAAATGTCGAGCACGATCAACCCGGATCGCTATGCAGCACCGGCCATCGTAGGCGAGATGGTGGCCCAAGGCCACCTGGGACTGAAAACCGGCAGCGGTTTTTACGATTACGCTGGCAAAGACGTGGTCGCTTACCGCAAAGACGTACTGGCTCGCACGCTGGCCCAATTGCAACACGCAGGACTGTGGCGAGCACCTGCGCAGGCCAACTCGCCAGCGGACTGATTGCGCACCAATTGGCACGGTGCAACGGCCACACGTATTCACTTGGAGTTCAAAAACTGAAAAAGACTCATTTATATTGAATTGGAGCTCTGCGTCTTACGAATCCGAACTTACGACCATACAAAATATTTAAATAAAAAAAGCCACTGACTTTAAAAAAATCAGTGGCTTTTCCATTTTGGTGGGCCCACCAGGACTTGAACCTGGGACCAAAGGATTCCGGTTTGTGCAGCTTTCACTACTCCCTGGACTTTGCCTTCACCATAGCTTGCGCCGTAGGTGGGTGCCGTCAAGTCTCTACACCTTCAAGGTGATTGCTCACCAAGCTTGGCTCGGCGTTGGCATATGCACGCTGCACTTAGCTTTCGCCGACTTTGACACCATCCCTTACACAGTTTCCACGCGTAAGGCACATTTGAAAAATATGAGTCCTCTGCTCTAACCAACTGAGCTATAGGCCCGAAAAACTGATTTTAGTGGCGCAATCACCTATCAACTTGCTAGATAGAAAACTTTGCCACCGTAGAAGCGCCGTAGAAGCAATTTTTCGCACCTTCGACGCTTGCAACCTATTGATTTATATAGGTTTTCTTTAAAAATGGAGCTTGGGCAGGTCTTTTATGAGTCCTCTGCTCTAACCAACTGAGCTAACGCCCCATTTATCTCTTCCCATTCATCCCTTAAGCCCACAAAGCAGGCCAAGGCATCAACATGCAAAAGCAGGGCGATTGTAGTCTGCGACGGGTGCTGAGTTTGAGCTACTTCGATTGGCTCAGTGCATTGCCGATCAAGCGCGAAGTGATGTCCACGATCTGAATCATGCGGTCATAGGGCATCCGGGTCGGGCCAATCACGCCCAAGGTGCCGACCACCTGGCCGTCAACCTCGTAGGGTGCTGTGACGACGGACAACTCCTGCATTGGCACGATCTGACTCTCGCCACCAATGTAAATGCGCACACCGTGGGCTTGGCTGGAGACATCGAGCAAACGCATGATTTGCGTTTTTTGCTCGAACATATCAAAGGTGCGGCGCAAATGCCCCATGTCGCTGGAAAAGTCGCTGACCGAGAGCAGATTGCGTTCACCGGCGATCACGACTTCATCGCGGTCCTGCGCCAGGGCTTCAGAGCTGAGCTTGACGGCGGCTTGCATCAGGGTGGCAATTTCAGTTTGCAGGCTCACCAGTTCTTGTTTCACGCGGCTGCGCACTTCTTCAATCGCCATGCCCGCGTAATGCGAGTTCAAAAAATTGGAGGCTTCGATCAGTTGGTTCTGGGCAAAGTCGTGTTCGGTGAAGATGACGCGGTTTTGCACATCGCCCTCTGGCGAGACGATGATCACCAGGATGCGTTTTTCAGACAGGCGCAAAAACTCAATGTGCCGGAAGACCGAAGAGCGACGCGGCGCCATGACCACACCGACAAAGTGCGACAGGTCCGACAGCAAATGCGCGGCATTGGCAATGACTTTTTGCGGCTGATCAGGGGCCAAGCTGGGGGCGTGCAGCGATTCGCGCTTGGCGGTCAACATGGTGTCGACGAACAATCTGTAACCCAAAGTGGTCGGAATGCGCCCGGCCGAGGTGTGCGGACTGGCGATCAGTCCCAATTCTTCCAGGTCCGACATGACGTTGCGGATGGTGGCGGGCGACAAATCCAGGCCTGAAGCTTTGGACAGCGTGCGCGAGCCGACGGGCTGCCCGTCGGCAATGTAGCGCTCGACCAGCGCTTTGAGTAATAACTTGGCACGATCATCCAGCATGAGCTCATTTTAATGATGTAATTTGTCTATGAAACCCAAATTCCGTCACGTTGCGCTATTTGGCAAGCACCACACCACCATTTCGGGGGCCGCGCTGGAGAGTTCGCGCCGGGTGTTGGACGATGTCGCGCACTTTATTACCCGTCAAGGTTGCGACGTGGTGCTCGACCCCGAGACGGCGATGTACGCTGGCCTGAGCCAGTACCCCGTGCTGACGATCGCTGAAATTGGCGCCCAGTGTGACGTGGGCTTGGTGGTCGGGGGCGATGGCACCATGCTGGGCATCGGGCGGCAAATTGCCCGCTACGGCCTGCCGCTGATTGGCATCAACCAAGGTCGCCTGGGTTTCATCACCGACATTCCCCTGGACAAATACCAAGACACCTTGCAGCCGATTTTGAACGGCAAGTTCGAAGCCGACGAGCGCTGCGTTTTGCAAGCCAAAGTGATGCGCGACAACGATTGCGTTTTCAACGCACTGGCCATGAACGATGTGGTGGTGTACCGCGGCGGCACCTCGGGCATGGTCGAGTTGCGGGTTGAAGTGGACGGCCGCTTTGTGGCCAACCAGCGCGCCGACGGCCTGATCATTGCCACGCCCACCGGTTCCACCGCCTACTCTTTGTCGGTGGGCGGGCCGCTGATGCATCCCTCCATTAGCGGCTGGGTCGTGGCACCGATTGCGCCGCACACCTTGTCCAACCGTCCCTTGGTGGTCTCGGACAGCTCTGAAATCACCATCGAAGTGGTGTCAGGCCGCAACGCCAGCGCCAACTTTGACATGCAATCCCTGGCCTCGCTGTTGATTGGCGACCGCATCATCGTGCGCCGCTCGGAGCATCATGTGCGGTTTTTGCACCCCGAGGGCTGGAACTATTTCGACACCTTGCGAAAGAAAATGCACTGGAACGAGGGAGGCACCTGAACCGTGGCTCTGCGAAACATCAGCCTGCGCGACTTTGTCATCGTGCGCGAATTGGACCTGAATTTATCGGGTGGCTTTACCGTGCTCACCGGCGAAACTGGCGCGGGTAAATCGATCCTGATTGACGCGCTGCAGCTCGCCTTGGGTGCGCGCGCGGATGTGGGCGTGGTGCGCGAGAAAGCTGAACGCTGCGAGGTCTGCGCTGAGTTTGACCCCACACCCGTCGCGCAGCGCTGGCTAGAACAAGCGGGCTTTGACGCCACCGACACCCTGCTGCTGAAACGCACCGTGGATGCGCAGGGCAAAAGCCGCGCCTGGATCAACGGCAGCCCGGCCACCGCCACGCAGCTGCGCGAGCTGGGCGAGTTGCTGCTGGACATTCACGGGCAACATGCCTGGCAAAGCCTGACCCGCTCAGACGCGGTGCGGGGCCTGCTCGACGCCTATGCCGGGATTGACACGCGTGCGCTCAAGTCGCTGTGGCTGCAGTGGCGCGGCAGTCAACAGGCGCTAACGCACGCGCGTGGTGCGCAAGACAATTTGGCGCGTGAGCGCGAACGTTTGAGTTGGCAAATTGGCGAGCTTGAAAAACTGTCGCCAGGCCCGGATGAATGGCACGAACTGAATGCCGACCACACGCGCCTGTCCAACGCACAGAGTTTGATGGACGGCGCGCAACTGGCCCTGGATGCGTTGGAGTCAGAGGACTCGGGCGGCGCGCTGCGCTTGCTGTCGCATGCCATGCAAGCATTGACCGCGCAAACCCACGTGGAGCCGGAGTTTCAAGGGCTGGTCGATGTGCTCTCATCCAGCTTGGCGCAGGCCGAAGACGCCGCGCATTCTTTACACAGTTATTTGCGCAAAACCGATTTGGACCCGCAGCGGCTGGCGCAACTGGACGAGCGCATGGGCTTGTGGATTTCTTTGGCGCGGCGCTACAAGCGCCCGCCCGAAGAGCTGGCCGCGGTGCTGGCGGGCTGGCGCGACGAGTTGACCGCACTGGATGCGGCCAGCGATCTGGAGCGGCTGGAAGCAGCAGAAAAGTCTGCTTTGCAAAGCTGCATGAAACAGGCGCGTCAAATTTCCCAACAACGCACACAAGCCGCGCCCAAGCTGGCGCTGGCTGTGACCCAAGCCCTGCAGCAACTGGGCATGCAGGGCGGGCGCCTCGAAGTGGCTTTGGAAAGCCATGCGCAACCGGCCATGCACGGACTGGAAGACGTGGCCTTTCTGGTCGCAGGCCATGCGGGCAGTACACCCAAACCAGTGGGCAAAGTCGCTTCAGGCGGCGAGCTGTCGCGCATTGCGTTGGCCATTGCGGTGACCACCAGCGAGCTGGGCGAAGCCGGGACCTTGATTTTTGACGAAGTCGATTCGGGCGTGGGCGGCGCCGTGGCTGAGACGGTGGGCCGCTTGATGAAAAAACTGGGGCAGCACCGACAAGTCTTGGCCGTGACCCACTTGCCGCAAGTGGCCGCTTGTGCGGACCACCACCTGCTGGTGGCCAAGGCCGCGCTTGGCGATGGCGTGGCCAGCCAGGTCAAAGCCATTGCCAGCGAGCTCAGAGTGAGTGAAATCGCCCGCATGCTGGGCGGAGAAAAATTGTCTGAAACCACCATGGCCCATGCGCGTGAAATGCTGGGCAATCCGCCCGCCAAACCCATGGCCTCAACTCCTCGCAGCGTGTCCTGAATCATGGAAATCATCCTCATCACCGGCATGTCCGGCTCCGGCAAATCAGTGGCCCTGCACGCGCTCGAAGATGCACAGTTTTATTGCGTTGACAACCTGCCCCCCGAGTTGCTGATCCCCTTTGTCAAACTCGAGCGTGAACACAAAGAGGAGCGCCTGGCCATTGCCATCGATGTGCGCAGTGCCGCATCGCTGCACATGATGCCGGAACAATTGGCCATCTTGCATGACATGGGCATGACGGTGAAATCGCTGTTTCTAGATGCCAGCACCGACGTCTTGCTGCGCCGCTACTCCGAAACGCGCAGGCGACACCCGCTGTCGGGAAAAGCCAAAATTGAAGGTGACAAAGCGCTATTGGAAACCATTGAGTTTGAACGTGACTTGCTGTCGCAGCTGCGCGAGCAAGCGCATGTGATTGACACCAGCATGCTGCGCTCGGCGCAATTGCAAAGCTATGTCAAGTCCATGGTCAGTGCCCCGGCCGCCAAATTGACCTTGGTGTTTGAGTCGTTTGGCTTCAAGCGCGGCATTCCGATGGATGCCGACTATGTGTTTGACGTGCGTATGCTACCCAACCCGCACTACGAAAGCGAGTTGCGCCCACTGACTGGAAGGGATGCGCCGATCCGGGCTTTCCTGGAAAAGTTTGAGGCAGTGGCGCAAATGAAGCAGCAGATTCAAGACTTCATTGCGCACTGGCTGGTGGCCTTGGAGCGCGATCACCGCAACTACATCACTGTGGCCATTGGTTGCACCGGCGGGCAACACCGCTCGGTGTATTTGGTGGAGCAACTGAGTCAGGCCTTTTCATCCAAATGGCTTACGCTCACTCGGCACCGCGAGCTCGACGCCCTGCGCTGAGGGCTCAGCCTAGGCCGACCATCAGCCTTCCAACAACTTTCGAACCGGCGCAGGCAAGCCGAGCGACTGCCATTGCGTTCGGGCCATCCAAGCCCCTTCAACCCCGGCGCGCAAAGGCTTGGAAACGGTGCGCTCGTGGTGTGCACGCACCGGGTGCAGATGCAAATCTTTGTGCGTCAGCACATGCACAAAAGCCGCGTCATGAAGCAGTTCTTGCCCAACAGGCAAAGTTCCGGCCAAAGCCTCGGCGCTGTCAAACACAGGCAGGCAATACAGACTGGCCCACACGCCTTGGGCCGGGCGCTTTTCCAGCCACACATCACCGCGTTTGTTTTGCACCCAGAGCATCCACAAGGCTTCGCTGCTGCGTTTGAGTTTGCGGGTTTTGACCGGGTAGCGCAGCGGCTCCCCTTCTTGCTTCGCCACACACAAAGCCTGCACCGGGCACATGGCGCAATCGGTCTTGCGCGGCAAACACACGGTGGCGCCCAAATCCATCAAGGCTTGGGTGTAGCGGGGCATGGCCGTCGACAAGGCCTGGGTGGGCAACAGTTCATCAGCCAAATTCCACAGCACGCGCTCGTGCGCGATCACAGACAAGTCCGCGCCGTAGCCCAGCACACGGGTCAAGACCCGTTTGACGTTGCCATCCAAAATGGCGGCGCGCTGGCCAAAGCAAAACGCGGCAATGGCGGCGGCCGTGGAGCGACCAATGCCCGGCAAACTCTGTAAATCCAGCGGGTCTTGGGGAAAGACGCCGCCAAAACGGTCCATCACTTCAATGGCGCAGCGGTGCAGATTGCGCGCGCGGCTGTAATAACCCAGCCCACTCCACAGACCCAGCACCTCGTCTTGCGACGCGCCGGCCAAGGCTGCCACATCAGGAAACTGCTTGAGAAAACGGGGGAAATAATCCAACACCGTGCTCACCTGCGTTTGCTGCAACATGATCTCGGACAACCACACACGGTAAGGATCGCGGGTGTTTTGCCAAGGCAAGCTGTGGCGGCCATGGCGGGTTTGCCAAGCCACCATGTCGGTGGCAAAACGCGCCAGCACTTCGGGCGCAACGCGACTCAATATTTTTGACATACAGGACAGAAAAAAGTGGAGCGTTGGCCTTGCATGATCTGCTTGATCGGTGTGGCGCAGCTTCGACACGGCTGGCCGGTGCGGCCATACACCGAAGCCTCGAGTTGAAAGTAACCGTTCTTGCCTTCGGCGCTGACAAAATCGCGCAGGCTGCTGCCGCCTTTGGCCACCGCACGGGCCAGCACATCGCGAATGGCGGTGTGCAACTTGGTGATGCGCGGCTTGCTTAATTGGGCCGCCTTCACGGTCGGGCGAATGCCGGACAAAAACAAGGCTTCAGAGGCGTAAATATTGCCTACCCCCACCACCACCTGACCGGCCAGCAACACCTGCTTGATGGGTGCGTTTTTGCGTTTGAGCTCGGCCTGAAACGCGCTCACCTCAAAGGCGTCGCCCAAAGGCTCCACGCCCAAGTGGCCCAGGAGCTTTTGCGCTTGAGGCGACTGCTCAGACGGCGCCCACACCACCGCACCAAAACGGCGCGGGTCATGCAGGCGCAGCACGCCTTGCGTGGTTTCCAAGTCCATGTGGTCATGCGGGCCGCTCAGCCCCTGGGTCAGCGCAAAATTCAAACTGCCTGACATGCCCAGGTGCACCAGCAGCACACCTTCGTCCAGATCGATCAGCAGGTATTTGCCCCTGCGTCGCACGCCCCACACGAAACGCCCGACCAAAGCCTCCGGTTGCAGCCCCAAAGGCCAGCGCAAAGGTTTGCCCATGCGCAAGGCCAACACCCTGGCGCCGGCAATCCGGTCGGCAAAACTTTGGCGCGTGACTTCAACTTCTGGCAATTCAGGCATAGGGGGAGAGGGCTGAGCCTCCAAGGGACATAGCTGCTCGATTATGATCGTTCGATGAATTTATGGATTCGATACATCGCCTTGTCCACATGCGTGCTGAGCGCATGGGCCCAACCTGTGGCTGCGCCCACTGGCCCCATCACGACACCGACTGGGGCAGCTTCGCCGGCGCCCGTCATCACGCCCGCGAGCCCCGAGCCCACATCGGCCCTGGATGCGGTGATGTTTTACCAACTGCTTCTGGGTGAGCTGTATGCCCAGGGCGGCGAGTCCAGTACCGGCTTTTCTTTGATTTTGGATGCAGCGCGCAAAGCCAAAGACCCGGCCTTGTTTCAGCGAGCGGTAGAACTGGCGCTGCAATCGCGCTCCGGCGAGGCGGCTTTGCAAGCCGCACGGACCTGGAAGCAAGTGATTCCCGGCTCGGCCGATGCCAACCGCTACATCCTGCAGATCTTGTTGGCTTTGAACAAGGTCGAAGAAGCTGGGCAAGCACTGAAATCGGCGCTGACGAGTTTGCCGGTCGAGGAGCAATCAGCGGCCATTGCGTCCGTGCCGCGGATTTTTTCGCGCGTGAACGACAAACTGTTGGCCCTGCATACAGTCGAGTCGGCACTGTCCCAGGCACTCTCACAGCCCGGCACGCAGGCCAGCGCATGGACCACCATTGGGCGTATGCGCCGCGATGTGGGGCAAAGCCAGGGCGCCGCCGTGGCTGCGCAAAAAGGCCATGCCGCAGACAAGCAAGCGCCAGGCCCCATTTTGTTGGCCTTGTCCCTGTTGGACAAAGAGCCCGAGTCGGTGCAACCCCTGTTGCTCAATTACATGGCGGGCCCAGCCCTACCGGAGCTGCAACTGGGCTACGCCAGAGCCTTGATCTCGATGCAAAAAAACGCCCCAGCCTTGGTGCAGTTGCAAAAATTGAACCAAGACCACCCCGAATTTGCGCTGGCTTGGTTGTTCAGCGGTTTGCTGCTGAGCGACATGGACCAACCGGCCCAGGCCAGCCAAGCGCTGCGTCAATTTGTGGGCATGGCGGGCAACAGCGAAGATGCGGAAGTGCAAAACGGTTTGTCAGAAGCCTATTTCTCTTTGGCCCAGATCGCACAGCAACAAGGGCAATGGGCACAAGCCGATGCCTGGCTGTCCAAAATGCCAGCGCAAACCGACCCCATCAAGCTCGGTGTGCGCCGCGCCAATTTGCTGGTTGAGCAAGGCCAACTCCAGCAAGCGCGTCAATTGCTGACCCACATCCCCACGACCACGCCCGCTCAAGCCCGACTGAAATTGCTGGCGTTGGCGATGTTCTTGCGCGAGCACAAAGAATACCAAGCCGCCTATGACCTGCTGACCCCGGCGCTGAAGGACGGCGCCGATTACGAAATGCAGTCTGAGCTGGCCTTGACGGCCGAAAAAATGGGGCAGTTTGAGCTGATGGAATCCTTGCTGCGCGAGATGATGGCCGCCAAACCGAATGACGCACACCCCTTGAATGCACTGGGTTTCTCTTTGGCTGACCGCAACATCCGATTGAGCGAAGCCAAGCAATTGATTGAGCAGGCTGTGGCCTTGGCACCCAACGATCCTTTCATTCGTGACAGCTTGGCCTGGGTGGTTTACCGCATGGGGGATCATGCACAAGCGCTCAGTTTGCTGGAGTCGGCCTACAAAGCCAAGCCCGATGTGGAAATCGCGGCCCACTGGGGTGAGGTGCTGTGGGTGTCTGGCCAAACCCAGCAGGCAGGGGCGATTTGGCGTGAAGGTTTGCTGCTCAAGTCAGACAACGAGACCTTGCGCGACACCTTCAAACGTTTCCAATTCAAACCATGAGTGGCGCTCGCCGGGTGTCTCGTAGCTGGCTCGCTGTCATGGTGGTGCTGATGCTCACGGCCTGCGCCACCCGGACACCGCCCCCGCAAGCGCCAGACACTTTATTTTGGTCAGGGCGCTTGGCCTTGAATATCGCCAGCACGCCGCCGCAGTCCATCAGCGCAGGCTTTGAATTGAAAAGTCAGCAACAAAGTGGCGAGTTGCAATTGATCAGCCCCTTGGGCAACACGCTGGCCAGGTTGCACTGGGTGCCCGGTCAAGCCAGTTTGGAACAAGGGGGGCAAGTCTGGCAAGACAGCTCGCTGGACGCCTTGCTGATTCGATTGACGGGCACCACTCTGCCCATGGCGGCGCTGATCGATTGGCTGCAAGCTCGCCCGACCCAGGTGGAGGGCTGGAGCGCAGATCTGAGTCAAATGGGCAGCGGCAAGCTCTGGGTGCAAAGCATGCCTTCGCACACGACGACCCTGCCGCAAGTGACCCTGCGCTTGGTTGTGGAGCCCTGACATGAACACGCTGTATGACGTGCCGGCCCCCGCCAAACTGAATTTATTTCTGCACATCGTCGGGCGACGAGCTGACGGTTACCACCTGCTGCAATCGGCCTTCATGCTGATCGACTGGCAAGACACCTTGCATTTTGAGCGCCGGCCTGGCGGACTGATTAGCCGCGAAGACCTGACCATCGCCCTGCCCCCAGACGACCTGATCGTTCGCGCTGCACGCTTGCTACAAGCCCACACAGGCTGCACTTGGGGCGTGCACATTGCGGTGCACAAGGCGATTCCGGCACAAGCGGGCTTGGGCGGCGGATCCTCCGATGCAGCCAGCTGCCTGCTGGCCTTGAACCGCCTGTGGGGCCTGGGATTACCAGTGCAGCAACTCGCAGCCCTGGGTGTGCAATTGGGCGCGGATGTGCCTTTTTTCTTGCATGGCCACAATGCTTGGGTGGAAGGAATCGGAGAAAAGATCACCCCCATCCAACTGCCCCCGGCCCAGTTTGTGGTGATCAAACCCGATGCGGGACTGGAAACCGCGAAAATTTTTGCCCACCCCGCTCTTCAGCGGGACACAAAAGCTGTTACAATCGATGGCTTAGCAAGAACGTCCTATGGCTTTGGTCATAACGATTTGCAAGCTGTAGCCGAGCAACTTTGCCCCCCTGTCAGTCACGCCCTCACACGGCTTTCTGCACAAGGACTGAAAGGCAAAATGACCGGCTCCGGCAGTGCAGTGTTTGCGCTTTTGCCGCAAGGTCAAATTTGGCAGCAGGATCCTGATCTTGCACATTGCCAAGTTCGAATTTGCAGCAATTTGGCTGTTCACCCTTTATCCGGTTGGGCAACCAGCGACAATTAACGGTAAGTTGCTTTCAGCAGCCTACCTGTGTAGGGGAGTCGCCAAGTTGGTTAAGGCACTGGATTTTGATTCCAGCATGCGAAGGTTCGAGTCCTTCTTCCCCTGCCAAATACGTTCAATCGTACAGGCCCATTTTTTTTGATCGCTGAAACGCTCATGCAGCCGTCGTCTACCCCCATCCCCGATTTCATGGTTTTTACCGGCAATGCCAACCCCGTGTTGGCTGCTGACATTGCGAGCAATCTGGGCATTGCCCTGGGTTCAGCCGATGTGGGTCGCTTCTCAGATGGTGAAGTCACCGTCGAGCTCAAGCAAAACGTGCGGGCTCGCGACGTGTTTGTGGTGCAGTCCACCTGCGCGCCGACCAATGAAAACCTGATGGAATTGTTGATCATGGTCGATGCGCTCAAACGCGCTTCAGCCGAGCGCATCACCGCGGTCATTCCTTACTTTGGTTACGCCCGTCAAGACCGCCGTCCGCGCTCTTCACGTGTACCGATTTCGGCCAAAGTGGTGGCCAATATGCTGCAAGCGGTGGGCGTCAACCGGGTGTTGACCATGGACTTGCATGCCGATCAAATTCAAGGTTTTTTTGACATTCCGGTGGACAACATTTACGCCTCGCCCGTGCTGCTGGGTGACCTGCGCCAGAAAAACTACGAAGACCTGATCGTCGTCTCCCCTGACGTGGGCGGCGTGGTGCGTGCCCGTGCGCTGGCCAAGCAACTCGGTTGCGACCTGGCCATCATCGACAAACGTCGTCCCAAAGCCAACGTGAGCGAAGTGATGCACGTGATCGGTGAGATCGATGGCCGCAATTGCGTGATCATGGACGACATGATCGACACGGCAGGCACCTTGGTCAAAGCGGCCGAAGTGCTCAAAGACCGTGGCGCCAAAAAAGTCTACGCCTATTGCACACACCCCATTTTCTCTGGCCCCGCCATCGACCGCATCGCCAAAGGCGACGCGCTGGATGAAGTGGTGGTCACGAACACCATTCCTTTGTCGCAAGCGGCCAAAGCCTGCGCCAAAATTCGCCAACTCACCGTCGCACCGCTGATCGCTGAAACGATTGCGCGCATTGCCACCGGTGAGTCGGTGATGAGTTTGTTTTCGGATTAAGAAGCCGAGAACACATCAGCAGGTCTGCTGGCCCAAGGGCTCGCAGACCTTTTTCAATCAGGGTCACACTGGTCGCGGTGGACCCTTTGTAGGAGTCAGTTATGAAATTCGTCGCTTTTGAGCGCTCATTGCAAGGTACGGGTGCGAGCCGCCGTCTGCGCAACTCAGGTCGTACACCCGCTATCGTTTACGGTGGTGAAGCCCAACCCTTGCTGATCGAACTCGATCACAACGCGCTGTGGCACGCCCTGAAAAAAGAAGCTTTCCACGCCACCATCCTTGAGATGGAAGTGGCCGGCCAGTCCAGCAAAGTCTTGCTGCGTGACTACCAAATGCACCCCTTCAAGCAATTGGTGTTGCACATTGACTTCCAGCGCGTGGAAGCCAACACCACTTTGCACATGAAAGTGCCAGTGCACTTCAGCGGTGAAGAAGAGTCGCCTGCTTTCAAAATTGACAAGTGCTTGATCAACCACGTGGCCAACGAAATCGAAGTGGCCTGCTTGCCCGCCGATTTGCCTGAGTTCATCAATGTGGACCTGTCTGCCCTGCAAAAAGGCGTGTCTTTGCACGTGAACGACGTCACCCTGCCCAAGGGCGTGAAGGTGGTCACCCACGGTAAAGCCAACCCCGTGTTGGTCGCTGTGGTGGCTCCGGTCGCCGAAGTGGAAGCCGCACCCGTGGTGGTTGCTGCACCCGCCAAAGGCAAGAAGAAGTAATTCTTCTTGCCCTCGAAAACGGCCCGTTTCACTTCGATGTGAGCGGGCCGTTTTCATTGGAAGCACGGATAATGTCCAGCATGATCAAACTGTTTGTGGGCCTGGGCAATCCAGGCGCTGAATACGAAGCCACCCGGCACAACGCCGGCTTTTGGTGGCTGGACGCGGCAGCGCGCGAGCTTAAAGTCAACTTGGTGCCCGAGAAGAGTTACTGGGGTTTGGCTGCGCGCACCCAGCTCAACGGTCAAGCCGTGTGGTTACTGGCGCCGCAAACCTTCATGAACTTATCCGGCAAATCGGTGGGCGCGCTGGCCAAATTTTTCAAGATCCAACCCGAAGAAATTCTGGTGGCACACGATGAGTTGGATATCGAACCCGGTCAGGTCAAGCTCAAAAAAGGCGGCAGCCACGCGGGGCACAACGGCTTGCGTGACATCCATGCGCAAATGGGCCCAGATTACTGGCGTCTGCGTATTGGTGTGGGCCATCCCGGCGAAAAATCAGAAGTCATCCACTGGGTGTTGAAAAAGCCCTCACCGGATCACCGTCAGGCCATTGAAGACGGCATCGCGCGCTCCATCAAAGCCTTGCCGCAACTGCTGGCCGGCGACATGGAAAAAGCCATGGTGCAGATTCACACCAGCAAGCCACAGCGCCCGAAACCGCCTCGGCCCACGCTGGCGCCAGCCGTGACCCTTCAAACGCCAGCACCGCCGGCCATTGGCGTCGAGGACTGAACCCGCGCTTCAGCCTGCAAACGGCGGTACTTGGCCCACAAAGACTCCTGCCCTTCTATGTGCTCAGGATGCACCGGAATACAGGCCACAGGGCACACCTGCACGCATTGCGGCTCGTCAAAATGGCCCACGCACTCGGTGCACTTGCTGGGGTCAATTTCGTAAATCTCGGGTCCCAAATAGATCGCCTGATTCGGGCACTCGGGCTCACACACATCGCAATTGATGCATTCATCCGTAATCATCAAAGCCATGGGGCACCTCTCCACTAAAGGGGACATTATCCAGCGCGACCTCTCCAGGGTGGCGCTGGGTCTAAAATAGACTTGTGAAAACCCTGCCCAATCCCCAGCTGAACGCCGACCTGCATTGCCACTCTGTGGTGTCTGACGGTACCCTGACCCCCGAAGTGCTGGCGCCCCGCGCCAAAGCCAACGGCGTGGAGCTGTGGGCACTCACCGACCATGACGAAATTGGCGGGCAAGACTGGGCACTGGCCGCAGCCAAAGCGCTTTCACTGCCTTACCTGACGGGCACTGAAATCTCCGTCACCTTTGCCAACAAGACCGTACACATCGTTGGCTTGGGCTTTGACCACCACAACACGGCTTTGGCCCAAGGCCTGCGCCAAACCCGCGGCGGGCGCGAAGAACGTGCCCGCGAGATGTCCGAAGGACTGGCCAAAGTCGGCATCCACGGTGCGTTTGAAGGGGCACTGCGGTTCGCGGGCAACCCAGAGTTGATCTCGCGCACCCACTTTGCCCGCTTCTTGGTGGAGTCCGGCGTTTGCAACGACACCTCCGAAGTTTTTCGCCGCTTTCTCACCGAACACAAACCCGGATTTGTGCCGCACCGCTGGGCCCACTTGCGCGAAGCCGTGCAGTGGATCACCGGTGCCCAAGGCGTGGCCGTGATCGCCCACCCCGCCCGTTATGGCTTTACACCGAATGAGGAATACGCCTTGTTCACCGAATTCAATAACCACGGTGGCCTGGGTGTCGAAGTGGTCACGGGCAGTCACACCGCAGCCGAAGCCCAGATCTACGCCGCCACGGCGCTGGAGTTCGGCCTGGCAGCGTCCCGAGGCAGCGACTTTCACAGCCCCGACGAAAGCCATACCGACTTGGGTACCCTGCCGTTTTTGCCAGGCAAACTGACCCCCGTGTGGGAGTTGCTGGCTGACCGCATCCAGTGAAGCACGACCCGCGCAAAGTCTTGGTCGGGATTGGTTTTGGGCTGCTGGCGGTCACCTGTTTTTCTGCCTTGGACACCACCACCAAGCACATCAGCACCAGCATGCCCTTGCTGATGGCGCTGTGGTTCCGCTACGGCTTCCAGGCCGTGGCCACGACCTTGGCGGTGCTGCCGACCAGGGGCCTGAGCGTGTTGCGCACCGCGCACCCGCGCTTTCAAATGTTGCGCGGTTTTCTGCTTTTTTGCAGCAGTTTGCTGGCCTTCTTCAGTCTCAAATACATGCCGGTAGGCGAGTTCACCGCCATCGTCTTGATGGCCCCTTTGGTGATCACTCTGTGGGCCACCAAAAGCTTGGGCGAGAAAGTCACACCCCTGCGATGGTCTTTGGTGATCGGCGGCTTCATCGGCACGATGGTGATCATCCGCCCAGGCAGTCAACACTTCGACTGGACGGTGATCCTGCCTTTGGCACTGGTCGTGACCAACTCCAGTTTTCAGGTGCTGACCAGCAAAATGGCGCGCACCGAAGACCCGATCACCATGCACCTGTACACCGGCTGGATCGGCACTTTCCTGGGGACACTGATGCTGCCCTTCGTCTGGGAGGTACCGCATGATTGGATACTGTGGGCGCAACTGGGCCTGATGGGGTTCTTGGCCACCGTGGGGCATTTCTTTTTGATCCTGGCCTATATGCGCGCCCCCGCCGCCACACTGACACCTTATTTGTATACGCAAATTGGCTTTGCCATGCTGGGCGGTTGGTTGGTTTTTAGCCATGTGCCGGACCAGTGGACCTTGATGGGCATGGGCATGGTTGCACTGTGTGGCGCTTTGGGCGCCTGGTTGACGGTGCGCGAAGGCCGGGTGGTGGTTCAACCCGCTGAATCATGAAGCATTCCTAGGCATTCGTTATCAATGGCTCAATTTTTCTCCGTTCACCCCGATAACCCACAGGTTCGGTTGCTCAAACAAGCGGTAGCGCTGCTCAAGCAAGGCGGCATCTTGGCGGTGCCAACCGACTCCAGTTACGCCTTGGTCTGCCACCTGGACGACAAGGCGGCCGCCGACCAACTGCGCCGTGTGCGCGGCATGGACGACAAACACCACCTGACGCTGCTGTGCCGTGACTTGCGTGAGTTGGCCAACTACGCCAAGGTTGACAACCGGCAATTTCGCCTGATCAAACAAGCCACGCCCGGCGCCTTCACCTTCATTTTGGAAGCCACCAAAGAAGTACCGCGCCGCGTGAGCCACCCGCAACGCAAAACCATTGGCCTGCGCGTGCCCGAGCACAAGGTGCTGCAAGAACTGTTGTCCCTGCACGCAGCGCCCTTACTCGCCACCACCTTGATCTTGCCGGGCGAACAAGACCCTCTGAACGACCCGCAAGAAATCCGCGAACAACTGGAACACCAGATCGCTGGCGTGATCGATGCCGGCGCCTGCGCACTGGAGCCGACCACCGTGGTGGACCTGTGCGGTGACGAGCCCGAGGTGATTCGCCAAGGCCAGGGCGACATCGCGCGCCTAGGACTTTGAACTTTGGGTTTGCACCAGCAGCATCTGAGACAATCACACCGTGGATATCTCTAACCTGATTCAAACCGTTCTCATCTATGCCTTGCCGGTGATTTTTGCGATCACCTTGCACGAGGCTGCACATGGCTATGCCGCGCAACATTTTGGCGACAACACCGCCGCAATGATGGGCCGCGTCACGCTCAATCCCTTTGCCCACATCGACCCCATGGGCACCGTGCTCATGCCTTTGCTGCTGTACTTCAGCACGGGCGGTGCTTTTTTATTTGGTTATGCCAAACCGGTGCCGGTTCGTTTTGACCGTTTGCGCCACCCTAAGACCGACATGATTTGGGTGGCCTTGGCCGGCCCAGCCGCCAACTTGGTGCAAGCCTTACTCTGGGGCGCGGCCACTTACTTGCTCATCAGCAACGGCATCAGCGAACGTTTCTTTTTAGAAATGTGCAAAGCCGGCCTGCTCACCAATGTGGTGATGTTCGCCTTCAATTTGTTTCCCCTGCCGCCGCTCGACGGTGGCCGCATCTTGGTCGGCCTCTTGCCTTGGCGCCAAGCCGTCTGGGTCTCGCGGATTGAGCCCTGGGGCTTTTTCGTTGTCATGGGCTTGGTGATTACGGGCGTGGTGAGCGCCTTGTGGATGCAGCCCCTGATGCATCTGACCTTCGGTCTGATCGAACTGATTTTGTCGCCCTTAGCGGCATTGCTGCCTTGACTCTTTTTTGCCCACTGTGAACATCATGAATTCTGAACGCACCCGCGTCCTGACCGGCATCACCACCACCGGCACGCCGCATCTGGGCAACTATGTGGGTGCCATTCGGCCCACCGTGCAAGCCAGCCGCAACGCTGCGACCGAAGGTTTTTATTTTTTGGCGGACTACCACGCACTGATCAAATGCGATGAGCCCACCCGCATTCAGCGCTCCACGTTGGAAATCGCTGCCAGTTGGATCGCCGCTGGACTGGATCCGAATGTGGTGACTTTTTACCGGCAATCGGACGTCCCGCAAATTCCAGAACTGACCTGGTTGCTGACCTGCGTGACGGGCAAAGGCGTGCTCAACCGCGCGCATGCCTATAAAGCGGCCACCGACAAAAACCATGCCGCCGGACACGACACCGATGTCGACGTCTCAGCCGGCCTGTTCATGTACCCGGTCTTGATGGGCGCCGACATCTTGATGTTCAACGCGCACAAAGTCCCGGTGGGGCGCGATCAGATTCAACACATCGAAATGGCGCGGGACATGGCTGCCAGCTTCAACCATTTGTACGGCGAGCACTTTGTCTTGCCCGAGGCGGTGGTGGAAGAATCAGTGGCTCTCTTGCCTGGCCTGGACGGCCGCAAGATGAGCAAGAGCTACGACAACACCATTCCCCTTTTTGCGCCCAGCGCACAGATGCGCAAACAGATCAACGCCATCGTCACCGATTCACGCGCCCCGGGTGAACCCAAGAGCACCGAAGGCTCGGCCTTGTTCCAGATCTACCAGGCCTTTGCCAACGCCGAAGAAACTCAGCAGATGGCCCAAGCCTTTGCCGACGGCATCGCCTGGGGCGATGCCAAGCAACAGGTGTTTGAACGCATTGACCATGAAATTGCGCCCATGCGCGCCACCTATGAAGATCTGATGCAACACCCTGACAAGGTCGAACGCATGCTGCAGTTGGGCGCTGAAAAAGCGCTTGAACGTTCAGCCCCATTCATGCGTGAATTGCGCCATGCCGTGGGCTTGCGCTCGTTGGCTTCACAAGCCCAGGTGAAAACCGAAAAAACCAGTAAAGCGGCAGCCCCGAGTTTCAAGCAATACAGAGAAAAAGACGGCCAGTTTTATTTCAAATTGGTGAGCGCTGAAGCTGAAGTTTTACTTCAAAGCAAAGGCTTCACCTCGCCGCGTGATGCGGGTTTGGCCATTGCGCAGTTGACCACCGACGGCGCCAGCGCTTTAGATGCTTTACAAGCGCAACTGGAAGACATCAGCCGTCCGGCACGCGACAAGGTACTAGAGAATTTGAGTTTTATGCACTTAATGAGCGATAAATAGAGATTTAATAGATTTATTCGTCAAATTCTGCTAAATTAATATTGCTAGTCGCTCCTTGTTGCTGGTATCCTTGTACTTTAAGATTAATACACCTTTAAAACCATGACCGTTTACGTCATCGATGACCATCCCCTCATGCGCGACGCGATCACCATGCTGGTCCACCGCGTTCGCCCAGGTCTGAAAGTTGTTTCAGTTCCTAAATTGAATGTGCTCGACTCCACTGTTGAAAGACAGGGCGCGCCAGAACTTTTTTGCTTGGACTTGAAACTGCCAGACACCTTGGGTTTGTCGGGTTTGCATGCCATCAAAGCCAAATATCCCGATATCCCGTTGGTGATCGTGACGGGCTCTGAAGCGAGCGACTACGAAGCCGCCTGTCTGGAAGCCGGTGCGGATCTGTTTCTGGAAAAAGCCAGCAACCCCAACATCATCATTGAAGGCTTGCGCAGCCTGCTGCCCGCGGATGAAGCCGCTGACGCAGCCGATGAAGCATCTCCTGCACCGACCAAGCTGTCAAAACGCCAAAAGCAATTGATCTTGATGCTGGACCAGGGCCTGAGCAACCGCGACATTGCTGAAAAGCTCAGCATCAGCGAGCACACCGTCAAGGTTCACTTTTGGCGACTGTTTCGCCGACTGGGTGTCAACAGCCGAACGCAGGCGCTGCACTTTGCACGCACCAACGGCTGGTTGGGTATCTAAAAGAAAAGGGGCTGATCAAGCCCCTTTTTTTCGCTTTACTTTTTCTTGTTGACGATGTCTGGCGTCACAGCATCCAGCACATTCACCGCCGTTTTGGCGCCGTAAACGACGGCCGAACCCGCTGCATCGGCAATGGCCAACACGGTGCATGCCTGTA
>CAIWWN010000047.1 GCA_903916355.1 uncultured Burkholderiales bacterium
CCGGCAAGGTTGACCCGATCTCGGACATCGAAGTGATCCAGACCGAGCTGTGCCTGGCCGACTTGTCGGCGGTTGAAAAAGCACTGCACCGCGTGTCCAAAACTGCGCGTTCAGGGGACAAAGAATCGGCTAAATTGGTTTCGATTTTGGAAAAGTGCCAGATCGCTTTGAACGACACCAAGCCGGTGCGCTCCATCGACTTCAGCAAAGAAGAGTTGCCCCTGCTCTCGCAGTTCTTTTTGATCACCGCCAAGCCCGCCATGTTTGTGGCCAACGTGGCAGAAGACGGTTTTGAAAACAACCCCTTGCTTGAGCGCCTGAAAGCCTATGCCGCCGCACAAAAAGCCCCCGTGGTGGCCATTTGCGCCAAGCTCGAAGCCGAGATGAGCGAGATGAGTGACGAAGACCGTCAGATGTTTTTGGAAGAGTTGGGCCAAGACGAGCCGGGCCTGAACCGGCTGATTCGCTCGGCTTACAGCCTGCTGGGCTTGCAAACCTATTTCACCGCCGGCGTGAAAGAAGTGCGCGCCTGGACCATCCATGTGGGCGACACCGGCCCACAGGCGGCGGGCGTGATCCACACCGACTTTGAAAAAGGCTACATCCGCGCCCAAACCATTGCGTTTGACGACTTCATTGCCTGCAAAGGCGAGCAAGGCGCCAAAGACGCCGGCAAGATGCGCGCCGAAGGCAAGGACTACGTGGTCAAAGACGGCGACGTGATGAACTTCTTGTTCAGTTCGTAATCTTTTGAATTTAATCAAACTGTCACACCCTCACTGAATACTGGAATCTTCCTTACCTATTGGAAGATGCCATGTTGAAGAAAATTTCCGCTTGCGCAACTGCAAGCGCCTTGGTCTTGGCCTTGTCTGCTTGTGGTGGCTCCGATGTCACAGATCCGACATTCAATGTCGCCGTGATCGGCGACTCCCCTTATGGCATCGCTTACGGTGATACAACGCAATACAACGCCAACCCCGCATTCATTTCCGCAGTCAATGCAGACACCAGCTTGTCACTGGCCTTGCATGTGGGTGATATTCACTCTGGCAAAGAATATTGCACCGAGACCTATAACTTGGGCGTGTTCAACCAATGGAAGAGCTTCAAGTTACCCTTGGTGTGAAGAGCTTCAAGTTACCCTTGGTGTACGTGCCTGGCGACAACGAGTGGGCAGACTGCCACAAGAAGAAAGAGGGTGGCGGTCTGTACAACGCCGTCACCAGCGTCATTGACTATGTGACCACCGACGGCGGCTCTTACGCCAAAGGCGACCCTTTGGCTAACTTGAGCCTGGTGCGGTCGATATTTTTCCCAACGACGGGTCAGTCCTTGGGCGCCAACCCGATCGCCGTCCACAGCCAAAAAAATGAGTACGACACGGCCCACCCCGCCGATGCACAGTTTGTTGAAAACGTGTGGTTCGAAAAAAATGGCGTGTTGTTCATGACCCTCAACGTCCCTGGCGGTTCCAACAACGATACGGACCCTTGGTACGTGACATCGACCATAACCAATGCCCAAGACATTGAAGTGGCCACCCGTACGGCCGCCAATTTGCGCTGGCTCGATACGGCATTTGCCAAAGCCACGGCCAACAAAAACATTGCCATGGTCATTCAAATTCAGGCCGATATGTGGGACCAAGATGGTGTGACCAAAGCGCATTTGACGGAATACAAACAATTCATCGACAAAATTGCCAGCAAAACCACAGCCTTTGCCAAACCCGTCCTGTTGATCAATGGTGACTCACACAATTACCGCTCTGACAATCCCTTGGTTCCAGCTGCAACTTGTGTGGTGGAAGCGCCTGCAACGGCTACCGTGGGTGCTGCATTGGTTTCGGCTACGGCTGCGGTGGCTTGCAGTGATGCCTCAGTGTCCAGTGTGGCCACGACTTACCACGCAGACGTGTTCGGCACAGCCAACGCCACCACCGACCCCTACGCCAACCAGCCTTGGGGCTACAACGTCAGCAACTTTCACCGTGTTGTGGTGCACACCAACCCGGCCAACCCAATGGAATACCTGAAGTTGACCATCAACCCGAACGCCAATGCCGCCAATGGCAGCAGCGCGTTTGGTCCCTTCAGCTGGGCGCGCGTCAAGCCCTAATTAGGCTTGAATCCCGGACTGTTCTGACGCCAGACGCTTCAGGCCAGCCCGGGAAAAATCCACAGCAACGCGGCTGTCATGCTCAGGTAGCGCAAGAATTTGCCAATGGTCATGTACAGCGTGCAGGGCCAAAAGGGCAGTTGCAGCCAACCGGCCATGGCGCACAAGGGGTCACCTACGCCGGGCAACCACGACAGCAAACAGGCCTTGGGGCCCAAGCGTTCCAGCCATTTCAAGGCGCGCACATCGGCGCTGCTTTGCAGTTTGTGGCGCACCGCATGGCGGGCGCCATAGCCCATCCCCCAACTGATCAAACCGCCCAGTGTGTTGCCCACTGTGGCCACGGCAATGGCTGGCCAAAACAATTCGGGGTTGAGTTTGATCAGGCCGAACACCACCGGCTCCGAAGCCAGGGGCAGCAGGGTGGCCGAGATCAGCGAGACGATGAACACCGTGGGCAGACCGTTGAGCGGCAACGACAACCAGTCGAGCAACAGGGCGATGTGAGCGTGTAACCAGAGTTCCATGGTCGCTCCAGTGTAGCTTGGCGATGATGAGCAAAGTCATGCGCCAACGTGCTTAGATTGCCTAGCACATTCACCTTTCAGTTGCTGAAATTTTAAGCAATTACAATCGTGCCTCCTTTTTCAGCAAACCCACTTTTTCCTGAATGCCCCGTTTCATGCAGCTTGGTGCTTATGACTTGCCGAACAACGTGTTCGTCGCCCCCATGGCGGGGGTGACCGATCGGCCGTTTCGCCAGTTGTGCCGCGAGTTTGGCGCCGGCTACGCGGTCAGCGAGATGGTGACCTCGCGCAAGGATTTGTGGCAGAGCTTGAAGACCTCACGGCGTGCCAACCACGACGGTGAGCCCGGCCCGATTGCGGTGCAAATTGCCGGCACCGATGCAGCGATGATGGCCGAGGCCGCCGTGTACAACGTCCAGCGCGGCGCGCAAATCATTGACATCAACATGGGTTGCCCGGCCAAAAAAGTCTGCAACAAATGGGCCGGTTCGGCCTTGATGCAAGACGAGCCTTTGGCCCTGTCCATCGTCGAGGCCGTGGTGCAAGCCTGCGCACCGCACGGCGTGCCGGTGACGTTGAAAATGCGCACCGGTTGGTCGCAAGCCCACAAGAACGCCTTGGCCCTGGCGCGCAGCTTTGAAAGCGCGGGCGTGCAAATGCTCACCGTGCACGGCCGCACCCGCGAGCAGGGCTATACCGGCTTGGCCGAATACGACACGGTGGCCGCGGTGAAAGCGGCTGTGAAAATTCCGGTGGTGGCCAATGGCGACATCACCAGCCCCGAAAAAGCCCGCGATGTGTTGACCTTCACTGGCGCCGACGCGGTGATGATCGGCCGCGCCGCGCAAGGCCGGCCTTGGATTTTCAGAGAGGTCACGCACTTCTTGGCTACAGGCCAGCACTTGGCCCCGCCCTGGGTGGCCGAAGTGCGCCGCGCCTTGTTGGCGCATTTGCAAGATCACTACAGCCTTTACGGCGAGCTGACCGGCGTGCGCTCGGCGCGCAAGCACATCGGTTGGTACGTGCGCGCCTTGCCGGGCGCAGAGGCCTTTCGCAACACGATGAACACGTTGGACGATGCCACCGCGCAGCTGCGCGCCGTGGCAGATTTTTGGGATGGTTTGGCCGACACCATGGATCGCTTGCCAGCGACCGGGCAGCCTGCGGCTTTGGAGATGATGGTATGAGCAAAACAAACATTGAAGACTGTGTGCGCGAGAGTCTGCACAACTACTTTCGCGATCTGGACGGCACACCGCCCGCCAACATGCACGACATGCTCGTGCGCCTGGTCGAGCGCCCCCTGCTCGACGTGGTGATGCAAAAAGCCGACCATAACCAATCACGTGCCGCCGAATGGCTGGGCTTGAACCGCAACACGCTGCGCAAAAAACTCCTCGAACACCAACTATTGAAGTAAAGACCCCATGAAAGCACTGATTTCTGTCTCTGACAAAACCGGCATCGTCGATTTGGCGCAAGCCCTGCACGCTTTGAATGTGCAACTGCTGTCCACCGGCGGCACCGCCAAACTGCTGGCCGAGCACGGCCTGCCCGTGACCGAAGTGGCCGAGCTGACCCAGTTCCCTGAAATGCTGGATGGCCGCGTCAAAACCCTGCACCCCAAGGTGCACGGTGGCTTGCTGGCACGCCGCGATCTGCCCGAGCACATGGCTGCGCTCAAGGCACATGGCATTGAAACCATCGACTTGTTGGTGGTCAACCTCTACCCCTTTGAAGCCACGGTGGCCAAGCCCGGTTGCACGCTGGACGACGCGATCGAGAACATCGACATTGGCGGCCCCGCCATGGTGCGCAGTGCGGCCAAAAACTGGAAAGACGTGGCCGTGTTGACCGACGCGGCGCAATACCCTGGCGTGATCGCCGAGCTGAAAGCGGACGGCAAAGTCTCTGACGCCACCCGCTTTGCCTTGTCTGTGGCCGCGTTCAACCGCATCAGCCAGTACGACGGCGCGATCAGCAACTACCTGTCGTCCATCACCTTTGACGCCGCCGCCGCCGTGCCCACCCGCAGCGAATTTCCTGCACAAAGCAACAGCCAGTTCGTCAAACTGCAAGACCTGCGCTACGGCGAAAACCCGCACCAGACCGCTGCTTTTTACCGCGACGTGACCCCGGCGGCCGGCTCGCTGGTCACAGCGCAGCAGCTGCAAGGCAAAGAACTCAGCTACAACAACATTGCCGATGCCGACGCCGCATGGGAATGCGTGAAGAGCTTCAACGAGTCTGCCTGCGTGATCGTGAAGCACGCCAACCCTTGCGGCGTGGCCGTGGGCAAAGACGCTTTGGCGTCCTACAGCAAAGCCTTCCAGACCGACCCGACCAGCGCGTTCGGCGGCATCATCGCCTTCAACCGCCCGGTGGACAAAGCCGCAGCCGAAGCCGTGAGCCAGCAGTTTGTCGAAGTGCTGATGGCGCCCAGCTACAGCGCTGAAGCGCTGGACATTTTCAAGGCCAAAGCCAATGTGCGCGTGCTGCAAATCGCCTTGCCTGAAGGTAATGCAGCTCGCAACACGCAAGAGATCAAACGCATCGGCTCAGGCCTCTTGATTCAGTCGGCCGACAACCACGAGCTCAGCCTGTCTGACCTGAAAGTGGTGACCACCGTGCAACCCACACCACAACAACTGCAAGACCTTTTATTCGCATGGAAGGTGGCCAAATACGTCAAGTCCAACGCCATCGTGTTCTGTGCCAACGGCATGACCATGGGCGTGGGCGCAGGCCAAATGAGCCGCCTGGACTCGGCGCGCATTGCCAGCATCAAAGCCGGTCACGCCAACCTGAGCCTGCAAGGCACAGCCGTGGCCAGCGACGCGTTCTTCCCCTTCCGTGACGGCCTCGATGTGGTGGTCGACGCAGGCGCGACCTGCGTGATCCAACCCGGTGGCTCGATGCGCGACCCAGAAGTTATTGACGCAGCCAACGAGCGCGGCGTGGCGATGGTGTTCTCAGGGGTGCGGCACTTCAGGCATTGAGCAAGCCTTTGATCTGTCAAGAAGGCTTGCATTTTGATGCGTTTATGCAAAAATGCATCCATGCGTACTTCTCTCGATCTACCCGACGCACTCTTTAAGCACCTCAAAGCCCGTGCGGCTTTGGAGGGGAGGACCTTGCGCGATCTGGTGATCGAACTGGTCGAGCGGGGTTTGAATACCCGCCAAGTGGTGGACCCGCAGCAGCGTTTTATGTCCCGACCTTTGGTTGGAGCTGCTGTCCCACTGGCTTTGTCCGCGGACAAGTTCACCAATGCCGATTTGTACGATGTGATGAACAAGGACGATGATGAGCGAGCCCGCAAACTCATGGCGGGTGGCTGAAGCTTCTGCAGGTTGGCGGCGGGCGTCTGGCGATTTGCCTGATGTCAATGTGTGGCTGGCATTAACCCACGCGGGCCACCCTTTTCATGAACCTGCTGCGCGCTACTGGCAAAACGCTTGCGATGAAGGAACGGCCTTGTGGTTTTGCCGTTCCACCATGATGTCGCTGGTCCGCCTGCTGGTGCAAACAGCCGTCATGAGTGACCAGGTCATGAGCTTGCCACAAGCGCTCGCCGTCTATCAGCAATGGCAAGCTGTACCGCATGTAGGCTTGTTGCCTGATCCGTCAGAACTTGACGCAACGTTGCAGACCATGGTGGGCAGCTCGGCCGTGCCTTTGCTGGCCCGCCTATGGCCCGATGTGTGTTTGGCAGCCACCGCCGAAGCGGCCGGGTTGCGTATGGTGACTTTTGACCGCGACTTTGAACGCTTTGACCTCAGTCGGCTGGAGCTGCTGAGAAAGCCAGCCTGATCATTCTCCCAATCGCACCTTCAGCTGAAAACTCACCGCCCCATACAAGCGGTCTTTGAGCGGGGGCACCAGCATCACGTTCAAGCCAAAGCGAACGCCTTCCCAGCTCGCCACGGGCAGCACGGCGGGGAACCAGCCGCCGTTAAAAGCTTTGGGGTAGCCGTTGAACACTCCGCCGACCACGCCCAGCTTCAAGCCTGAAACGGTCCAGGGTTGGTAGTAGGCACCCACATAGCTGGAGTGCACGCTGTCGCTGTTGATAAAGCGCCCGGCCGTGGCGCTCCAGTCGTTGTTCAATCGGTATTCAAAACCCAGGCCCGGGTTGGCGTTGCGCAGGCCTTTGTCGGTGTCAAAGTGCGCCGAGTAAAAACCGGCGTTCAGCCACAGGCGGTTCGCTTCAAACGCCGTGTCTTCATCCGCATGGGCCGCGCCGCACAGCAGCGACAAGCCCGCCAGCACCAAAGCGTTCAGGTGAATACGGCTCAAGCGCATCACGCTCACAGCGTTTTGAAAATCTCGCGCGCTGCCGCCACGGTCTGGGCAATGTCTTCGTCGCTGTGCGCGCCCGAGACAAAGCCGGCTTCGTACAAGGCGGGGGCAATGTACACGCCGCGGTCCAGCAGGCCGTGGAACAGGGTGTTGAATTTCGCGCCGTCGGTCTTCATCACCTGGCCGTAGTTCGACGGCAGTTCGGGCAGCAAGAAGAAGCCGAACATGCCGCCTTCGCAGTCGCCCACAAAGGGCACGCCTTCTGCCGCGGCAGCAGCGCTTAAGCCGTCCACCAGTTTGCGCGTTGTCGCGCTGAGTGCGTCAAAAAAGCCGGGGCGGCTGATTTCTTTCAAGGTCGCCAAACCGCAGGCGGTGGCCACCGGGTTGCCGCTCAAGGTGCCGGCTTGGTAGACCGGGCCCAGGGGCGCAAGTTGTTCCATCACGGCGCGCTTGCCGCCAAACGCCGCCAGTGGCATGCCGCCGCCAATGACTTTGCCCATCACCGTCATGTCGGGCTCAAAGCCGGGGATGGCTTTGGCGTACACGCTTTGGGCGCTGCCCAGCGCCACGCGGCAGCCGGTCATCACTTCGTCAAACACAAACAGCGCACCGTGCTCGGAGCACAGCTCGCGGCAGCGTTTCATAAAGGGCACGCTGGCGCGCACAAAATTCATGTTGCCGGCGATCGGCTCGATCATCACGCAGGCCAGTTCTTTGCCGTACAAGCTGAACGCTTCTTCCAGTTGTTGGACGTTGTTGTATTCGAGCACCAAGGTGTCGCGCACCACCTCGGGCGGCACGCCGGCGCTGGTGGGGTTGCCAAAGGTGGCCAAGCCCGAGCCGGCTTTGACGAGCAGCGCGTCGGCATGGCCGTGGTAGCAGCCTTCAAACTTGATGAACTTGTTGCGCCCAGTGGCGCCGCGCGCCAGGCGCAAAGCGCTCATGCCCGCTTCGGTGCCGGAGCTGACCAGGCGCACCATGTCCATCGAGGGCACGAGTTGCAAAATGGCCTCGGCCAGCTCAATTTCGCGCTCGGTGGGCGCACCAAACGAGAAGCCGTCAAGCGCCGCCTTTTGCACCGCTTCGAGCACGGCCGGGTGGCCGTGACCCAAAATCATCGGGCCCCAAGAGCCGATGTAGTCGATGTACTGCTGGCCATTGGCGTCCCAAAAATAGGCGCCTTGTGCGCGCTGCACAAAACGCGGCGTGCCGCCCACGGCGCGAAAAGCGCGCACCGGCGAGTTCACGCCGCCAGGGATCACACGGCGGGCGCGTTCGAACAAAGTTTCGTTCAGGTCAGTGTTTGGTTTCATTGGAAGGAAATTCAAAAAAATCGCCGGTCGGGTGCATGCCCTCGGCGCTGTCTTCGGTGTCGTCGGTTTCGGGCTGGGCCCAGAATAAACGATCGGGAATGACTTGGCCCATGCCGGGGCGAAAGCCCTCGTCCAGGCTGCGGTCCAGGTAGTTAAGGGCTTCGCTGAAGGCCTCGGGCAATTCCAGCCCGGTGGCCAAGAGCGCGGCCAGCGCGGCGGACAAGGTTTCGCCGGCGCCGGCAAACACGGCTTCGATGCGTTCAAATTTTTCGTGGGCAATCACCGTCTCGGGCGTGGCCAGCACATTGTCAATGTGTTGATCTGCCAAAGGCAGGCCGGTGACCAAGGTGTAGGGCACGCCCATGGCGGCGGCCGCTTTGGCGATGTCGCGCGGGCCGGGGTTTTTCTCGCCCGACCAGTCGGGCAGCAGCCAGCGGCGCAAGGTGCTGTGGTGGCCCATCAAGATGCTGGTTTGCGGCAGCAACAGTTCGCGAAATGCGTCCAGGTATTCGTCAATCTTGTCTTCTTGCCACCATGACAAATTGGGCATGTAGGCCACCACGGGTACCCCGTCGTAATCGGCGGCCAACTCGGCAATCACGCCAATGTTTTCAGGGCTGCCGACAAAACCGACTTTGATCACTTGAGGCGGCACGTCTTCAACGATGGCGCGGGCCTGGTCGGCCACGGCCTCTTCGCTGAGCTCAAAAAAATCCAGAATTTCACGGGTGTCGCGGGCGTAGGCGCCGGTCACCACCGGCAGGGCGTGCGCGCCGACCGAGGCAATCGCCAAGGTGTCGCAACTCAGCCCCCCAGCGCCGCTGGGGTCGCTGGCGTTGAACACCAAAACGCAGGCCATCACCTCTTCGGTGTCTTCGTCTTCGTCGTTGCTCAATACAGGAATGGGGCTGGGGTGGGTCATGCGCTTTGAGGAAAGAGGTGACAAGCGTCGATACAATCGATTCATTCTATTCCACTCATGTGAGCGACTGTGACTGAATCTAAAACCTGGATGTGCCTGATTTGCGGCTGGATTTACGACGAAGCTTTGGGCTCGCCCGACGACGGCATTGCCCCGGGCACCGCCTGGGCCGACGTGCCCATGAACTGGGTCTGCCCCGAGTGCGGCGCGCGCAAAGAAGACTTTGAGATGGTCGCCTTTTAAGGCGGCCTTCTACACGCTTCAATTCAGCGCGAACTCAAAGCGCTGACTTTTTGACTACTGCGTACCGCAGCAAGGTTTTTGCCCGCGCTTCGTCATGCATGACGATAGGCGCCGGGTAGTCCTTGCCCAATTTGAAGTCGGCTGCGGCCAACTCCAGGGGCTTGGCCGCCCAGGGCGCATGCAGCGCCGCATTGGGTAGCGCCGCCAACTGCGGCAGGTAGCGGCGAATGAATTTGCCTTCGGGGTCAAACTTTTCGCTTTGGCTCACCGGGTTGAAGATCCTGAAATACGGTTGCGCATCGCAACCGGTCGAGCTGGCCCATTGCCAGCCGCCGTTGTTGGCC
>CAIWWN010000048.1 GCA_903916355.1 uncultured Burkholderiales bacterium
AGGCGCGCGTATCTTGCGGGTTTGGCTACCTCCAGCAAAATCTAAATCTTGATAGGGCCGCCTTTAACCATGTTGTTTGGCAATTAAAAAATAACCTCATTCAACACCTAGAGACCCCGGGAACGGTCGCATATACAGGCACGGGCCCTTGGGATCGCATGCTTGCAGCCGGCTACACCCAAGGCACTGGCGCTTGGCAATGGAACGAGGTTGTGGCTGCAGAGAATTCGACGCGCGCAGGCTTCGGTTTGACCGGTGCCGTGCTTCTTTTGGGCGCCCCTTATCACCTTGCTGGCTTGATGCAGTCCAACCGAGAGATGGGCATCAGCGTGAAAACAGGCGGGCCTATGGGCTCTGGTGCAGGCGTTGAAATCGCAAACAGTTCACCAGCCGTCAACATGGTTGCGGACATGGCTGCGAACAACACATACCCGGCTCAGCTTCAATCATCTGCCGATGTTTTGACCTATCCATGCGCCGGTGTAGTGGGCACAATCACCGCGCTCTATGGTGAGACGCCGAGTCCAATCCCTTCTCGCAATCTGGCAACGAATCCCATTGGACAACCCGTTTTTGTGCAAGTCCGTCAAGGCCAAGTTCTGACCATCACTTCATCCTCTATCGTGAAAACGACTGACTCTAGCCGGGTACCGTTGGCCGTGACGCTCACCAGTGCCAATGACCCCAATTCAGAGCTCTCACCTAGCCAGGCAATCCTGATTCCGAATGCGCCAATGGCCGCTCAAACGCAATACACCGTGACGATTCAAGGCACCAACAACGGGACGCCGTTTGTCAAAAACTTCACGTTCACGACGGGGACTTGAATTCACGCGGCATTTTCACCCGCTAGGGGTACCCCTCATTTTTGCCAAAGCTTAAAGAGCTTGTCCCGAGCCGCAGGCTGCATATTGATTTTGTTCAGATCACCCGCGTAGTGGGCCACAACGCGGTGGTCCATCAACGCAAACCACAGGCGTGGAAAGTAAGCGGCCGTGATCATCGTGGCGTAGCCCGCGGGCAGTTGGGGCGCAGCATCAAAGTGCCGCAGCGCCTGATACCGACGCGCGGGGTGCGCGTGGTGGTCAGAATGCCGTTGCAGGTGGTAGAGCACGATGTTGCCCACGATGTGATTGCTGTTCCAGGAGTGCGCAGGTAAGCAGCGCACGTATCGGCCTGTCGCGTCTTTTTGGCGCAGCAGGCCGTAGTGCTCCACGTAGTTCACCACCTCCAACATGGAGGCGCCATACAGGCCTTGCAGAAGTAAAAAAAACAGCACCGGCCATCCCAACCAGGCAACCAAGGCGCCGTAAAACGCCAAGCTCAAAGCCCATGCCTGCAGATTGTGGTTATCAACGCTCCACACACTTTGGCCCTTTCGGTTCAGGCGTTCACGCTCAAGCGCCCAGGCCGACTGCAGACTGCCCAGCACCGTGCGCGGCAGAAAGGCCCAGAAGCTTTCGCCCATGCGTGCGCTGGCCGGGTCTTCGGGCGTGGCTACCCGTTTGTGGTGGCCACGGTTGTGTTCCACATAAAAATGACCATACAGGGTTGGCGCCAGTGCGACTTTGGACAGCCATCCGTCCAGTGTTTCTTTTTTGTGCCCCAGCTCATGCGCCGTGGCAATGCCAATGCCGTTGAAAGAGCCCACCGACAAAACAAGTGCAGCAAAGGCGTACCAGGGCATGGGCATTGTGGCCGCCAGCCAAGCGCCATAAACTGTGCCGGCGATCTGGAACGGCACATACGCCCAGACCAAGGCGCGGTAGAAAAAATCCTGCTCCAGTTGCGTGATCGCCGACTCGGGCGGGTTGCTGAAATCCTCACCAAATACCAGGTCCAGCAAGGGCATGATCACGTGGACGAAGACGGGCGCAAACAGCAGGTACCACCATTGACCACTCCAGGCAAAGGCAAGCAAATAGCCAGAAAACGCCACCGGCACGCTCGGACTCAACAGCCATAGCCAACGCTTATCGCGCCAATTTTCTGCGGATTTTGGGTCTGCAAACGCGTTGTGCATAGGTGCTCTCTTCATTTCTTTGTGAATGGGCGAAATCCGTTGTGAAGACTATCAGAGAAGTTGAACACCCTGACCCATGGGGTCTTGAAGCTGGTCAAGCCTTGGCTTACTTTGCCAGCTCCGCAAGGTACTGCCCACCGCGCTGCGCCAGCAGTTGGCGGCTGAGTGAATGAAGTTCGATGGGCGTGACTTATCAACTTCACATCAGGGCAGTCTGATAGCGCTGAAACGATAAACGTTTCTGAAACTTCATTCACCGCTTCCAACAACCTCATTCCGCCGCAGTCAACAACTCCCGAGCGGTTTCACGAATCAGGTTCAAGGTGGCTTGCTGCGTCAGCGTGCTGGGTCGCAGCGAGCTGATGGCGGTGCTCAGGGCAATCGTCAGCGCGGGTTCATTGATGCGGCGCACGCTGAAGGCCGAGGGGTTGATGGAGCGCGCTACCGCGTTGCGTGACAAAATCGCGGCGCCTGCGCCGTCGGCCACCAGCTCCAAAATCGCGGGCACGCCGTCGATCTCAAACGCAATCTGCGGCTGGCAGCCCACACGCGCCAACTCCGACTCCACGTGCATGCGGATCGCATTGGGCCGGCTCGGAATCACCAAGGGCAGGGCGGCCAGGTCTTTCAAGGCGATGGGCGGCGGCGGTGGGTCTTCTTGTAAGCCGGGGGGGCGCGCTTGCACCAGCAGCAGCTCTTCGCGCACCAGCGGGGTCAGCTCCAGGCCGTTGCTGGCGTTGGCGTTGTACAGCATGGCAATGTCCAGGCGGCCATGCAGCAAGCCTTCTTGCATGGCGGTGGTCAGGCCTTCGCTGATGGACAGGCGCGCTTCGGGCAGGGCCAGTCTGAAGGCGCGCATCAAGGGCACTGTGAGCACCCGCGCCACGCTGGGCGGCATGCCCAGGGCCACGCGGCCACTCAATCCAGTGCGCACGCGGCCCAGTTCTTCGCGGGCGCGCTCGACCTGGTGCAAGATGCCCCGGCCATGTTCGAGCAGCACCTGGCCGGCTTCGGTGGGGGTGGCGCCGCGCCCGTTGCGTACCAGCAGGTTTTGCCGCAACTCGACTTCGAGCAAGCGCACCTGGCGGCTCAGGGCCGGTTGGGCCACGTTGAGTGCCACGGCGGCGCGGGTAAAACTGCCCATTTCGGCGACGCGCACAAAATATTCAAGCTGTTTGAGGTCCATGGTCAAATTTTACATACCTTTGGATGGGCTATGCGATTTTGATCTATCTGCTAGATCGGGCTGACGCTTGGGATCTAGGGGGTGGGGCGCGACAATCTAAGCAGTTCTTTTCCCAGTGAGACGCGCCATGAAAAAACCTTTGATCATCGACTGCCACGGCCACTACACCACGGCCCCCAAAGCCTTGGAGACCTGGCGCAACCAGCAAATCGCGGGCATCCAAGACCCGGCGCTCATGCCCAAGGTTTCGGACTTGAAAATCAGCGACGACGAATTGCGCGAAACCATCGAAACCAACCAGTTGCGTTTGATGAAAGAGCGCGGCTCGGACATCACCATTTTCAGCCCGCGTGCCAGCTTCATGGCGCACCACATTGGCGACTTCAATGTTTCGTCTACCTGGGCGGCGATTTGCAACGAGCTGTGCTTTCGTGTGGCGCAACTGTTTCCCGACAACTTTGTGCCTGCGGCCATGCTGCCCCAGTCGCCCGGCGTCGACCCGGCCACCTGCATCCCTGAGTTGGTCAAGTGCGTGGAGCAGTTCGGCAACGTGGGCATCAACCTGAACCCCGATCCTTCGGGCGGCCACTGGACTTCGCCGCCTTTGAGCGACAAAGCCTGGTACCCGATTTACGAAAAAATGGTGGAGTACGACATCCCCGCCATGATCCACGTCAGCACCAGCTGCAACGCCTGCTTTCACACCACCGGCGCGCACTACCTGAACGCCGACACCACGGCTTTCATGCAGTGCCTGACCAGTGATTTGTTCAAAGACTTTCCGACGCTCAAGTTCTTGATTCCGCACGGCGGTGGCGCAGTGCCTTACCACTGGGGCCGTTTTCGCGGGCTGGCGCAAGAGCTCAAAAAGCCGCTGCTTGAAGAGCATTTGCTGAACAATATTTTTTTCGACACC
>CAIWWN010000049.1 GCA_903916355.1 uncultured Burkholderiales bacterium
AAAAAAGTGGCTCCTAAATGGCGATCATGCCTGGCTCCATAATGCCGATCCGTGACAAAAGCGGGCTTGCCCGCTGATGCCAAGCGGGTCTTAGACCAGGGGTTTCAAAAAGGCATTTTGGGCAAGGGTAATTCGGCCAGCGCGCATGTTCATTTGCGTCAGCAAGCGGCGAACAAAATGGCCGAAGACGAAAAACTGTTCGCCCAAACGGAGCGTGCGGCCAAAGATGGCAATGCGCTGGTGGGTTTGGGGGATGTCTGGCTGTCCAAGCAAGCTTGGACACAAGCCCACTCGATGTACGCCAAAGCACGGGCCGTTGGCAACGTCAGGCGCGAAGCCGAACTGAGTCTGCATCAGGCTATGGCCTTGTTCAAAATGGGCGAGGCAGCCCAAAGCCGTGATCTGCTTGCAAAGGTGTTGGACGACAAGACGGCCTTGGCCGTCGCCAATTTGTGGCGCATCCGAACACTGACTCCATGAGGGTTCTGGGCCAACCCATGACCGCCATCCGCATCGCCACGGCTGGAGAGGCCCTGATCGATTTGGTGGCCCAGCCCGACGGCCGCATGCTGCCTTGTTGGGGTGGGGCGGCGTACAACCTGGCCCGGGCTTTGGCCTTGCAGGGCGTGGCCACCACCTACCTCAATCCTTTTTCGTCGGACCGGCTGGGCAGGCAACTGGCCGCGCGCATGTTGGCCGATGGCGTGGTGCTGGCCCAGCCCGAGCCGGTCAAGGCCGTGACCTCGCTGGCCGTGGTGGGCTTGGACGCGCACGGCCACCCCGATTACGCGTTTTACCGCCAAGGCGTGGCCGACCGGGCGATCACCGCCGCGTCATTGAACGCCTCTTGCGCTGCGCTGCCCGCGCTGGAAGTGCTGTGCACCGGTGGCTTGGCGCTCGATCCGCAAGATGCCGATGTGTATCTGCCCTGGCTGGCCACGCAGCGCAAGGCGGGCCGCGGGGTGGTGGTCGACGCCAACGTGCGCCCCGCCGTGATTCAGGACATGGCGCCTTACCGCGCCAACATCCTCCAGGCCTTGGCCTTGGCCGATGTGATCAAGGCCAGCGACGAAGACCTGGCTTATTTAGAGCTCCCTGGCTTGGATGCCCTGGCGCAAGCCCGCCACCTGTTCACCTGCACGCCGGTTCAGTGCATGGCCTTGACCTTGGGGCCTGAAGGCGCTTGCCTGCTGGTGCGCAACCGCCAAGGCGTTGAGGTGTATCGCGCCAAGGAGCTCCAGCCCGTGCAGGTGGTGGACACCGTGGGCGCGGGGGACTGCTTTTTGGCTGGCTTGCTGTCCTGCTTGTTGCACCATGCCCAGGTCCCTGGGCAAACGGCAGCCAGCGTGCTGGCGCAGGCCGACGCCGCCGTGATGCGCGATCTGCTGACCCACGCCTTGGCCCATGCCACTTTGTGCGTGATGCAGCCCGGTTGCAGCCCCTCGTCGTGGGCGCAGGTGCGCGCGCGTATGAAGCAGGTACCGGCACTCACGGCTTGAGTTGCCTGCTGGCATGGAGGGCGGACCCTCATGCCTGGTTTTAAGATTTGTTGACAGCAGCCAACGCAGCGGCTGCACTCGCTGCGGCCTTTTGCGCAAATTCGGCGCGCAAGGCTTTGAGTCGTTCACGCGGATCTTCGCGCACGGTTTCTTTGTCCAGCGCCATTTCGGCAATAAAGCGACTGGGCAGGGCGGAGATGGTTTCACGCCCTTTTTTGCGGCGCCGGGTCCAGCTCGCCACCAAGCTGCGCTGCGCGCGGGTGATGCCCACATACATCAGGCGGCGCTCTTCTTGCAGGCGCAGCAAAATGTCTTCGCTCATGGCCCCTTCGGCTGTGCCTGAAGGCGTATCGTCAGTGCCCAGCTTGAAAGGCAGCAGGCCCTCGTTGATGCCGACCAGCATCACATGCGGCCACTCCAGCCCTTTGGAGGCATGCAAGGTGGAAAGGGTGACGACGTTCTGTTCTTTTTCACGTTCGTTCAAGGTGGACAACAAGGAGATGGTTTGCGCCACCTCGAGCAGGGACTTGATTTCTGAGGCCGTGCTGACGCCCGCCGCATCGTCGATCTCGCCGCCACAGCGCCCCGCCATCCAGTCGCAAAATTCCAGCACATTGGTCCAGCGTGCCGCAGCGACTTTTTCGTTCTCTTCGCCGTCGTACAAATGCTTTTCGTAGCCGATGTCTTTGAGCCATTCACTCAAAAAAGCCTTGGCGCTCTCGGCCCCCAGCGTGTGCCGCGCGCGGTGTTCCTGGTCGTTCAAAAAGCGGCCGAACTCGTGCAGGTTGTCCACGGCTTTGGCCGACAAAAAGCTCGGCAGGCTGTTGGCAAATAAGGACGCGAACAAGCTGAGTTTGTACTGGGTGGCAAAGTTGCCCAGCTGCGCCAAAGTCTGGTGGCCAATGCCGCGTTTCGGGCTGGTGATGGCGCGCAAAAACGCCGGGTCATCGTCGTTGTTGATCCATAAGCGAAACCAGGCGCACAGGTCTTTGATCTCGGCGCGGTCAAAAAAGCTCTGCCCGCCAGACACTTTGTAAGGAATGTTCGCCCGCCGCAGCGCTTTTTCAAACGGCTTGGCCATGTGGTTGGCGCGGTACAAAATGGCAAAGTCTTTCAGCTCGCGGTATTGCGGCTGGCCTTGCGGGCTGGTGGTCACCGCCGTGCCGGCCCGCAGCGACTGGATGCGCGAGATGGCCCGCTCGGCCTCGTGTTCTTCGTTGTCGGCGTCCACCACCCGCACTGGCTCGCCTTCGCCCAATTCTGAAAACAGGGTCTTGGGAAACAATTTGGGATTGGGCTGAATCACGTTGTTGGCGGCGCGCAAGATGGCGCTGGTGGAGCGGTAGTTTTGCTCCAGCTTGATGACTTTCAGGTTCGGAAAGTCTTGCGGCAGTCGTTTCAAATTGTCCAGCGTGGCGCCGCGCCAACCGTAGATGGACTGGTCGTCGTCGCCCACTGCTGTAAATCGGCCACGCTCGCCGACCAGGTGTTTCAGCACCTCGTACTGCGTGGCGTTGGTGTCTTGGTATTCGTCCACCAGCACATGGCCCAGGGTGGCTTGCCATTTGGCGCGCACCTCGGGGTGTTCGGCCAGTAGCTTCAAAGGCAGGCCAATCAGGTCGTCAAAGTCCACGCTTTGGTAGGCTGTCAAACGCTCTTCGTACAGGCCCATGATGCGCGCGGTGATGCGCTCGCTGTCGTTTTGCGCCTGCGCTTGGGCTTGGGCGGCATTCAAGCCGTTGTTTTTCCACAGGCTGATGGTCCACTGCCATTGACGGGCGGTGGCCGCGTCAGTGGAGCCGCCGCAGTCTTTCAAGATGCCGGTCACATCGTCGGCGTCCAAAATGCTGAACTGCGGTTTGAGTCCTAACACCGCGCCGTCCTCGCGCATGATGCGCACGCCCAAGGCGTGGAAGGTGCAAATCATCACGTCCTTGGCCGCCTTGCCAATCAAGCTGCGCGCGCGCTCACGCATTTCGCTGGCCGCTTTGTTGGTGAAGGTGATGGCCGCAATTTGCTTGGGCGCCAGGCCGACTTGCATCAAGCGGCCAATTTTGTGCGTGATTACCCGGGTCTTGCCAGAGCCGGCGCCCGCCAGCACGAGGCAGGGGCCGTGGACGTAATGGACAGCGTCTTGTTGCGCGAGGTTGAGGCCAGTGGTGAAGTCGGACATGGGCGGCCATCATAGCCTCCGCGACTTGGGGTTGGCGCGACCTCGCCGACAATGGGCGCATGTTTGCTGTTTTACAAGTCACCTTTCCCTTTTTCGCTTTGGTCTTGGCCGGTTACTTGGCTGCGCGCCAAGGCCTGTTGCCCTTCGAGGCGATCCCCGGTTTGAACGGTTTTGTGCTGTATTTCGCCTTGCCGTGCATGTTGTTTCGCTTTGGCGCGGGCATGCCGGTTGCGCAATTGCTGGATGCGGGGGTGTTTTTCACTTATTTGCTGTGCGCCCTGATCATGGTGGCGTTTGCCCTGACCATCAGCCTGAGCCGGCGCATGGGCTGGAACGATGCCGCCTTTGGCGCGCTGGTGGCTGCTTTCCCCAACACCGGTTTCATGGGCGTGCCGCTCTTGGTGGCCTTGCTGGGTGCGGCGGCGGCGGGCCCGGCGATTGTCACAATTTTGGTCGACATGGTGATCACCACCTCGCTGTGCATCGCCTTGTCGCGCCTGGACTCGGCGGGGGAGCATGGCGCGTCGATGGCGGCACGCAAAGCGCTGGCGGGCGTGGTGCGCAACCCTCTGCCCTGGGCCATTGTGGGCGGAGCGGTGTTTTCATGGCAGCAGTTGGAATGGTGGAGCCCTTTGGCTAAAACCGTGGGCTTGCTCGGCGACTCGGCCTCGCCCGTGGCCTTGTTCACCATTGGCGCGGTGCTGGCGCGCTCACAACTGCAGGCGCACGCCCGGCCTCACGGCCCCTTGCTGTGGCGCGACGTACTGCCGATGGCCTTGACCAAGTTGCTCTTACACCCGCTGCTGGTGGGCGGCGTGGGCTTGGCGGCGGTGTCTTTGGGCATGCCGATTGACGCTTTTGCGCTCAAGGTGATGGTCTTGGTGGCGGCCCTGCCCAGCGCCAGCAATGTGGCCATGCTGGCCGAGCGTTTTGGCGCCGACAACGGCCGGGTGGCGATGATTATTTTGCTGTCCACCTCGGCCGCCTTCTTGACCTTTTCGGGCGCGGTGGCGCTGCTGAACTGAACTTAAATCGCCAGCGGGTCCACGTCCACCAACCAGCGAATCAGCCCCTTGTGCGCCGGCACGGCCCGCTGGCCATGCAGCACAGGTTGAAGTTCGGCCAGTACTTTTTGCAAGGCCATGCGGGACGGGCTTTCTATCAGCATCTGCCCCCGCTCCACATTGGCCACCCGCTGAATGCTCATGGGCACCGCGGGATACAGGCTGACTTGCGCCAGCAAAGCGTCCAAGGCCGGGTCTTGCGCGGCTTGGGCTTGCAGGGCGTGGCTGGCGGCATTCAAAAAGGTCTGGGCCACTTCTTGGCTGCGCGCATCAGCCCGCAGCAGGGCCTGAAAACGCCAGGGCGGTAAACCGGCCTGTTCGCGCTCCATCAGTTGGTTGGCGGCAAAAGCGGGGTAGTCGTGTGTCTTCAGCGCCGCAAACACATCGTGCTGGGGGTGAAAGGTTTGCACCCACATCTCGCTTTGCGCGCTTTGGCTGGCATCGCGTCCGGCGCGGCCACCGGCTTGCATCAGCAAGGCAAACAAACGTTCGGGGGCGCGGAAATCGCTGGAAAACAAGGCGTTGTCGGGGTTGATCGCGGCCACCAAAGTGATGCGCCGAAAGTCGTGGCCCTTGGCAATCATCTGCGTGCCGACCAGCACGTCCACTTCACCCGAGTGCACCTGCGCCAGCTGGCTCTCGAGCGCGCCCTTGTGCTTGGTGCTGTCCGCGTCGATACGCAAAATATGGACCGGCTCGCCGTCCGGGCGGCGCACGCTGGCCAACAACTCGGCCAGATGTTCTTCCAGTTGCTCGGTGCCGCGGCCCAGCGGTGCGATGTCGGCGTTACCGCAAGCTGGGCAGGCGCGCGGCACCCGCTCCGTAAACCCGCAATGGTGGCAGCGCAGGGTGCGGTCCAGTTTGTGGAATACGCGAAACGCGCTGCAATGGCTGCACTCGCTTTTCCAGCCGCAATCGGCGCAATGCAACACGGGGGCGTAGCCCCGGCGATTCAGCAGCAGCATGCACTGCTCACCCCGCTGCACCCGCGCCTGAATCGCCGCCAGCAAGGGCGCTGACAGCACAGTTTTGCGGGGCTGGTTGTTCATGTCGACCCGGCGCACAAAAGGCAGCTGGCCTGCGCCTACCCGCTCGGGCATGAGCAGGCGCTGGTAGCGGCCGCCCTCAGCGGCGGGGCGGCTGTGGTGCCAGCTTTCCAGCGACGGCGTGGCCGAGCCCAAAATCACCTTGGCGCCTTCCAGGCGGCCCCGGTAAATGGCCAAGTCGCGCGCCGAATAGCGCGCGCCTTCTTGTTGTTTGTAGCTGGGGTCGTGCTCTTCGTCCACCACGATCAATTGCAAATGCGGCATGGAGGCAAACACCGCCATGCGCGTGCCCAGCACAATGCGCGCACGGCCCGAGTGCGCTGCCAGCCAGCTTTGCAGGCGCTGCGCGGGCGTCATGCCGCTGTGCATGGAGACCACCTGCGCGGCCCCAAAGCGGGCCACGACGCGCTCTTCCAGTTGCGGCGTCAGGTTGATCTCGGGCACCATCAGCAGGGCTTGGGCCTTCGGGTCGGCTTCGAGGCGGCGCTGCACGGCTTGCAAATACACCTCGGTTTTGCCGCTGCCTGTGGCGCCATAAATCAAAAACGGCCCGGCTTGCGCGGCAATGTCGGCCAAGGCCTGTGTTTGCTGGGCTGACAAGGGCAGGCCAGGGGCGTGACCTGTGGCATCGGTCTCGGCATCGGTTTTTCCGGCTTGCTTTTTCAGGCGCCTTGCCAATTGGGCGGCGTCCAGGTCGCGCAGTTGCGGCGGCAAGGCCGCCATGGCCACTTCACCAACCGAGCGTTGGTAGTAGTGGGCGGCAAATTGCACCAATTGCCGCCATGTGGCTGAAAGTGGCGGCAAGCCTTCCAGTACGCCGGCCACATCGCGTACGCTGCCGTCTTTCAGCCCCTCGGGCGCATCATCGCGGATCGCCCAGACCACGCCCAACAAATCTCGCGAGCCCAGCGGTACCCGCACCAACGCGCCCTCGCACAACGCGCTGTTTTCGGCCGTGGGGACATGCCGGTACGTCAGCAAACCGCCGATTTGGCTGTGCGCTGGCGTTTGAACGGCGATGTCAATCCACTGGATCATTTGTTGAGATTATCAATTTTGTTGTTTAGATAAATTCTTGAAAGTGCGGGTAAGTCATTGATTTTTCTAGGGTTTGAGGGTGACCCCAAAAAACTGTGGATAACTTTGTTGAAAACTACCCTTGACTCGCTCGCAAGGCTTGTTTTTCAAGCCTTGCGCTGGATTGCCCATCAACTGAGCAAAAAATTAAAGTTCAATCAAAACAATGACTTAGACCGATGCACGAGATGCTGGAATGGGGCCCTCAGGTGCCAAGGCCCGTAGACGGGGATTTTCGCCTTTTGTGCATAAGTCAAGAGGAAAAAATAAATAAATGCAAAATTTTCATGCCCCATTGCTCAAATTTTGTGCTAATTGACCTTGGATTGAAAGGAGATTGAACTCACGGCGTGGTCTGGGCGCGCAGAGCACGAGAGTGGCTGTGTACCGTCTCAACCAGGGCCGCCACATGCTCAGGCGGTGTGAATTGGCTGATGCCGTGGCCCAGGTTGAAGATGTGCGTAGGGCCGGTTTGTGTGCGGTCGGTGTGGGGTTGGCCAAAGCTGTCCAGCACGCGGCGCACCTCTTGGGCGATCTGCGCTGGCGGTGCGAACAGGATGTTGGGGTCGATATTGCCTTGCAAAGCTTTGCCCGGGCCACCCACTGTGCCACCGACCTGGGCGCGTGCTTTGGCCAAATTGACGGTCCAGTCCAGTCCCAGCACTTCACAGTCCAAGCCGCCCATTTCATGGAGCCACAAACCGCCGCCTTTGGTGAAGACCAAACGCGGAATGATTTGACCATTGTGCGTGGTTTTGAGTTGTGCCAGCACTTGGCGCGTGTAGGCCAGGCTGAATTCTTGGAAAGCGCCGTCGGCCAGCACGCCGCCCCAGCTGTCGAAAATCATCACCGCTTGGGCGCCGGCCTCAATTTGCGTGTTCAGGTACAGCGCCACAGCGTCGGCGTTGACTTTCAAGATGCGGTGCATCAGGTCGGGGCGGCTGTACATCAGGGTTTTGACATGGCGGTAGTCGTCTGAGCCTTTGCCCTCGACCATGTAGCAAGCCAGCGTCCAGGGGCTGCCGGAGAAACCGATCAAGGGCACGCGGCCGTTCAGGGTGTGGCGAATCGAGGTGACGGCGTCAAACACATAGCGCAGCTTGTCCATGTCGGGCACGGTCAGCTCGGCCACGGCGGCTTCGTCGCGCACGTTTTTGGCAAAACGCGGACCTTCGCCCAGGGCAAAGCTCAAGCCCAGGCCCATGGCGTCGGGCACAGTCAGGATGTCACTGAACAAAATCGCCGCGTCCAGCGGGTAGCGCTCCAGGGGCTGCAGCGTCACTTCGGTGGCAAAGTCCACATTCGTGGCCAGGCCCATGAAACTGCCGGCTTTGGCGCGCGTGGCGCAGTACTCGGGCAAGTAGCGGCCGGCCTGGCGCATCAACCACACGGGGGTGTGGTCGGTGGCTTGGCGCAGGCATGCGCGCAAGAAGGTGTCGTTTTGCAGGGGGGCGAAGGGGGTATGGGCAGCAGAGGTCATGGCCCTTATTGTCGCAGGGCCTCTTCGATCTCGGCCACGCTGGGTAATTCAGACAGCACCAGCGGTGCGCGCCCTGGGGCGTACACCGCATAAACCGGCACGCCACTGCGTCCCAAGGCGTTCAGGGCCTGGGTGATGGCGGGGTCTTGCCGCGTCCAATCGGCGCGCAGCAAAGCTACTTTGCGGCTTTGAATGGTCTGCAGCAAACCCGCGTCCGACAGCGTGGTTTTTTTGTTGTATTGGCAGGTCACGCACCAGGCGGCGGTGAAGTCGACGAACACGGTGCGTCCGGCATCCAGCTGCGCTTGCAGGGCGGCGGGGGACCAGGCTTGCCAAGTGCCTGAAGTCGTGGCTGATGTCGTTCCATCGCTGTTGCCCGTGCTGGCGCTGCTGGATTGTGGGGCCGGCAGATTGAAGGTCCGAACGACCAGACTGCCTAACCAGACCGAGAGCGCGGCACCCAGCGCAACCAGCACCCAACGGGCGCGCCCTGGCAGGCCCCAGGCCCAGACTAAAAAGGTGATCGCCAGCAACAGGCTGAGCAAGCCCATGGCGCCGTCAATGCCGGTTTGTTGGCCCAGCACCCACAATAGCCAGATGACGGTGGCAAACATGGGAAAAGCCAACAAGCGGCGCATCACCTCCATCCACGCGCCGGGTTTGGGCAGGGCGCGCGCCACGGCAGGCCACAGGCTGGCCGCCAAATAAGGCAGGGCCAGACCCAAGCCCATGGCCGCGAAAATCGGTAAGGCTTGCCAAGCCGGCAGGCCAATGGCCAGGCCCAAGGAGGCGCCCATGAAGGGCGCGGTGCAGGGCGAGGCGATCACCACCGCCAACACGCCAGACCACCCCGCGTCCACCGCCGGGTGGCGATGCTGCATGGCCGCCAAGCGACTGGGCACAAATTGGCCAAACTCAAACCAGCCCGACAAGTTCAAGCCCAAGAGCGTGAACAGCAGCGCCAAACCCACCACCACGCCGGGCGACTGCAGCTGAAAGCCCCAGCCCAGTTGGCTGCCGCCGGCGCGCAGCGCCAGCATCAAAGCGCCCAGCAGCACGAATGACAGCACCACCCCGGCGGTGTAAGCCCAGCCCGACCAGCGGTGTTCGGCGCGGGTGTGACCGGGCTTGGCAAAGCCCAGCACCTTGATCGCCAGCACTGGAAACACGCAAGGCATCAGATTAAGCAGCAAACCGCCTAAAAAAGCGCCCAGCAAGGCGCCGAGCCACAAGGTCATGGCCAGACGGGAAGGGGCGAGGGTGGCCGCTACAGCAGCCATCGGCGGCGGGGCATTCGCCGTGGCATTGGCGTTCAGCGCTTGTGTCAGCGCAGCTGGCACGGCCGCAGTGGGCGTTGCAGGCCAGTGACCGCGAACGGTGGTGTTCAGCTCGATGCTGGAGCCCGGAGCTGCCCCCGCCTCGTCCAGGGTCAACAACCAACGCAGTTGCGCCGGGCTGTCCATGCGGTCGGCCGACACAGGCAACTGCATGCGCCAGACATCGGCCTGCCACTGCTGCGCGGCGATTTGTGCGCTCGTCAAGGTGTTCACGACGATCTCGGGCGTGATCGGAAAGAGCGTCAACTTGCGGCCGCGCCAGCTGCTCGGCAGGCCCGGGATCTGAAGGGTCAGGCTTGTACCTTGATCGTTCAGTGTGGCCGTGGCCCGCTTGCGCTGGGCGGCCGGGTGGCTTTCAGGTTGTGATTTCAAGGCGGCATCAAAGGCCGTGCTTTGCGGCGCCGTGCCGCCCTGGGGGGGCAAGCTCAGGGCAAAAACGCCTTCTTGTGGAATGCACTCTTGGCGGCACACCAGCCACTGCGCTTGGAGTTGCAGCTTGAGCGGGGCGGTGGCTTTGAAGTCGGCCGCCACCCGAATCGGCACCACCAGCAGCACCTTGTTTTCATAGCCGTAATTGGTCAGGCTGCCGATGGCGATTTTTTTCGGCAAAGGCCACAGCAGCTCTTGCGCGCTGAGCCCGTCGGGCAAGGTCCAGCTCAACTGGGTGGGTAGACCCGAGTCGCCCGGGTTGCGCCAGTAAGTGTGCCAATGGGCCTGATGTTCCAGCTCGAGGCCCAACCAAAAGGTTTTTCCCGCGATCACGCCTTGCGGCGCATGCGCCCACAACTGGGCTCGCACTTGGGGTGTTTGCACCACGGCGCTCGGCTCAGCGGCGGCAGGTAAAACCAATGTTGCCGATGAGGCTGCAGAGGCCTTGCTGGGGAATAACTGGGCCGAGGCGGGCATGACGGCGCCGGCGATCAACAGCGTGAGGCAGGCCATCCGCGCCTGCCCAATGGGCGCTTGGCGCGACTTGAATAAAGCGGCCATGAAAGAGGAAAAGAGCTGAGTCAAACGCATAGCGTGAGACTGTACACCGCATGCAAGCCGCTTGGACGCTGCCTGCGCAGCGTTGGGCGAGGCGGGCAAGGACATTACAGCGGGACAGACTCTCCATTAAGATGCGGCCATGAACTCCACTCCTCGTTTTTGGGCCGATCTGAGCACCGCTGATTTTGCGCAGCTGGATCTGCCCCGCACGGTGGCCGTGTTGCCCGTCGCCGCCACCGAGCAACATGGGCCCCATTTGCCCTTGTCGGTGGACACGGATTTGGTCAACGGCGTGGTGCAAGCCAGCTTGCCCCATCTGAGAGCCGATTTGCCGGTGTTGTTTTTGCCCACGCAAACGGTGGGCTTGAGCCCGGAGCATGCGCGCTTTGCCGGCACCTTGACGTTGCGCGCCGACACCGTGATCCGTTTGTGGACCGAGATCGGCGAGTCGGTGGCCGCCAGCGGCGTGAACACCTTGGTGTTGCTGAACGCCCATGGCGGTCAGGTGAGTGTGATGGACATCGTGGCCCGCGATCTGCGCGCACGTTTAGGCATGCTGGTCTACAGCGTGAGCTGGTTCAACCTGCCCTTGCTCAACGCGCAAGGCCAAGACGTGAATGCCCAATTCAGCGCGCATGAACACCGTTTTGGTGTGCATGCCGGCGAGGTGGAAACCTCGATGATGCTGGCGCTGGCGCCTGAGCGGGTGCGCATGGACAAGGCTCAGAACTTTCATTCAACTTCGGCCGACCGGGCGGCTTTGTCGCCCCTGCTCGGCAATGGGCGCAGTGCCAAACTGGGCTGGCAAATGCAGGACTACAACGCCATGGGCGCGGCGGGGAACGCGGCTGCTGCGACGGCGGTCAAAGGCCAGGCTTTGCTCGACGCTGCAGGCCGGGGCTTGGCGCAGATGCTTGCTGAAGTGGTCGCTTTGCCGGCGACCACTTTGCGCGAGCAGATTGGACCGTTTTAAGCGCAGGTCATTAAGAGTAAGTGATCCAGTCGGCATGGGCCGCGCTGTCCAGGTGCGGCAGCGTGTTGTAGGTCACCAGCATGTGGCGCTTGGGCGTGAAGGCCAACTCGGTGAGCGAGGTGTTGCGAATGCGCAGATTCAACTCGATGGTGGTTTCAGCAGGCGCGCCCAGGATCTGACCGACGGCCGTCGAAATTGGCCCGCCACTGGAGACGATCAGCACCGAGCCGCTGTGGTTCTGCCGCACATGGTCCAGCGCGCTGGTCACGCCGTATACAAAGTCCACATAAGACGGCATGCCCTGCGGCTGGGTTTTGCCGGCCATCCACAACTGCAGGGCGTCGCGCAGCAGTCTGAAGTGGTGGCGGTACATCTCGGGCGTGTCGGGCTTGGCCAAGGGCTCCGGGTGCACCGTGGTGATCAGCGCATGGCTGTCGTACTCGTCCAGACCTGGCCACACCAAGGGCGTGTGTGTCCAACCGGCCCCTTCGGCCATGGCTTCCCAAGTTTGGCGGTGGCGCTTGAGCGTGCCGATCAGCACGGCATCAAAAGGCGAGGCTTGGTGTGTGCCTGCCGCTTGGGCTTTTTCGCGCCAATATTGCCCGAGACGCAGGCCCTGCTCACGGCCGCGTGGGCTGAGTTGGTCGTAGTCGTCGGCGCCAAACGAGGCCTGGCCATGGCGCACAAGATAGAGATTTCCCATGCGCCCATTCTGGCCAAAATGCCGCTGAGCGCCAGTCACCAACGCGCTATGTCAGGTGCCCGTGCCATTGGCTGCGTTGGGCGCCGCTCACAGCATGACGTGTCCTGTGATGCAGGTGACAGCATGGCCACCAACCCAGACTTGACCGCTGGCATCCTGCGACAAGCGCACACGGCCTTCGCGGCCGAGCGCGGCGCCTTGGCTGGCGGTGTACTGCTGGGGCAGAACCCCTTCGGCCATCAGCCACTGTGCGAGCGACGCATTCAAACTGCCGGTGACCGGGTCTTCAGGGATGCCGATGGCAGCGGCAAAAGCGCGCACTTCAAGCTCGGCTTCCTGCGAGGCGGCTGGCGCTGGCGAAGAAGGCTCACGTTGATACGCAAAGGCCCGGGCCTCGCGGTTGGCGCGGCCAATCAAGACAGGGGCGGCCGCGAGGCGCGCGGCGACGCCCACTTTGAGGCCGGTTTGCTTCAAGGCCGCGTGATCGGGCTCCAGCGCCAAAACGGTCTCGGGACTGTCGAGCAGCAGCCCCAGCCAATGCGGGCCGTTGTGCAGATGCTGCGCGCGCAGCAGGTGTGATGGGTCCAGCCCCAGGGCTTGGCAGACGCGCGTCAACTCGTCGGACTTAGGCTCTGCGCGTTGCAAGGGGGGCGCAGCAAAAGCCCAAGCCTGGGCCAAGGTGTCCCGGCGCAGGGTGACCAAACCGACGCCGCATTCTTGCACGATGCGGTCCGGGTGTTGGGCCTGTCCCCCCGCTTCGCGCCATGCGTGCGCCGTGCCCAACGTGGGGTGCCCCGCAAACGGCAACTCCCCGCCGGGCGTGAAAATGCGCACCCGGTAATCCGCGCCCTGGGCCTTGGCGGCTTCGCTGACGGGCAAGACAAAAGTGGTTTCGCTCAGCTGCGTCCAGCGCGCAAACTGTTGCATGGCCTCGTCGGACAGGCCTTCGCTGTCCAGTACCACGGCCACCGGGTTGCCCAGGTAGGCCTGGTCGGTAAACACATCGATTTGGGTGAATGCGCGTGATTTCATGGACGTTGGACTTTCAGGCTTGGGCTTTCAACAGCTGAGCCAGGATTTGGATGGCCTGGTCAATCGCCGGTCGGTCGGCGGTGACAAACGACAGGCGCAGCGTGTTGTGCTGGGGTCGGTCGGCATAGAAGGCGCTGCCCGGCACAAACGCCATGCCTGCTTTGACCGCTTGCGGCAGCAGGGCTGCCGCGTCCAGGGCCGGCGGCAGTTGCAGCCAGACGAACATACCGCCTTGCGGGCAGCTCCAGTGCACATCCAGGCCCGTCATTTCGCGGGTCAAGGCGGCCAGCATGGCGTCGCGCTGCGCTTTGTACAGGGCACGGATGCGCGGTACATGGCTGGTCAGCATGCCGTTGTGAATGACTTCAAAGACGATGCGCTGGTTGAACGAAGGCGAATGCAAATCGGCCGCCTGTTTGGCTTGCAGCAGTTTGGGGTAGAGCGGCGCTGGCGCCACCAGGTAGCCCAGGCGCAAACCGGGCGCCAGAATTTTAGAAAAAGAGCCCAGGTAGATGCAGCCTTCGGGGTGGCGCGCCGACAGCGGCGCAGGCGGCGCTTGGTCGAACCACAGGTCACCGTAGGGGTTGTCTTCGAGCAGAGGCAGACCGGTGCCCTGTGCGACTTGGATGAGCTCGGCGCGGCGGGCTTCGGACATGCTGCGCCCGGTCGGGTTTTGGAAGTTGGGCAGCAGGTAAGCAAAGCGCGCACCGGGTGCTTGAGTGCGCAGGTCTTGCGCCACCACACCTTCTTCGTCCGAGGCGACGCTGACAATCTGCGGCTCCATCGGGGCAAAGGCTTGCAAGGCGCCCAGATAGGTGGGGCGCTCGACCAGCACCTTGGCGCCCGCATCGATCAGCACTTTGGCCACCAAGTCCAGACCTTGCTGCGAGCCGGTGGTGATCAGCACCTGCGCGGCTTGCACCGTGAGGCCTTGCTGGCGCAAGTCGGCGGCCACCCATTCACGCAAAGGACCGTACCCTTCGCTGGCCGCGTACTGCAAAGCGCCTTGGCCGTCCTCCGTCAGCACTTTCTGGGTGGCCTGTGCAATGGCTTCGATGGGGAAAGTTTGGGGCGACGGTAAACCGCCGGCCAAGTTGATGATGCCGGGCTGCTCTGTGACTTTCAGCAGCTCACGCAGCACCGAAGGGTTCATTTTGTGGGCACGTTGTGCCAGGGTCCAGCTCATGGTGTTCCTCCATTCGAATGTAAAACGGGGTCAATCAACAATGCACAACTTGGCCCTGCGGCGTCCTCGGGCGCAACTCATGGACGTTTCTCCCCTGGCGTGGTCATGCGCCTGCCCATGAAAACGGTGGCTACTACGGCCAAGGCAAAGCCCAGGGTCATGGCATCCGGCGATTCTCCCAGTAGAGGCCATGCGGCCAGAATGCTGATGAAAGGTTGCAGCAGTTGGGTCTGGCTGACCCGCAACGGGCCGCCCATGGACAGGCCGCGAAACCAGGCGAAAAAGCCGGCCCACATCGAGAACACGCCCACATAAAGCAGGGCCAGCCACGATGACAGGCCAATAGCGTGTTCGGGCCAGGTGAGCCAGGCGCCGGGCAGGGTGATGGGCAAGGCCATGACGCAGACCCAGCTGATGACTTTTTCAGCCCCCAAGCTGGCGGTAACTTTGGCCCCGGCCACATAACCCAAGGAGGCAGCCACGACCGCGCCCAGCAACAGGGCGTCGGCCCAGGTCAGGCCAAAGCCGTGCCCCATTTGCGCTGCACGCAGCACGCTGTAAGCGGCAACCAGCGCACTGCCTAAACCGGCAAACACCCAAAACCCCAGCCGTGCCCGCTGGTGCATGAGCCAGGCGGCAGCGGCCGCTGTGCCCAGCGGCAGCAAGGCGGTAATGACCGCCGCATGGCTGGCGGTCACGTGGCGCAAGGCCCAACCCAACAGCAAGGGGTAGCCGATGGCGTTGCCCGCCAGTGACAGCAACAAGGGGCCGCGTTGCGCCGCTTGCGGCCAAGGCGCGCGAACGGCCAGCAGGTAAAGGGCCGACAGGCCACCTGCCAGCGCAGCGCGTCCAAAGGTGACAAACCAAGGGGACAACTGCGGTGCGTCAACCGTGCCGGTGGCCAAACGCGTCATGGGCAGGGTGAGCGCAAAAATCACCACCCCCAGCAGGCCCAGCCAGAGGCCCCGGGTTTCGCGTCGTGCAGAGTCGTCGGTCATGTGTTTCATGGCGTGTGTGGTTGTGTGTTGAAGGCTGCGTGTTTCAGGCCGCTGTTTGGCGCAAGCTGTTCAGTATCCACAGCACCGTGGCCACCAGTGCCACCGACATGCCACGGTTGAACATCAGCAACCGGCGGCCATGCGCGAGCCAGTGCCGCAGCATCGATCCCGCCACGGCATAGGTCAGATTGCTCACAAAGCCATAGGCCACCATGATGGGCAAAAGCACCAACGTGCGCTCGGCGCCGTCATCCCGCCCGGCGATCCACCCGGCCACGATGGCCAGGGCCAGCATCCAGGCCTTGATGTTGAGAAACTGCAAACCCACGCCCTGCACAAAGCCCACTTGCAGCTTGCTGATGTCGGCCTGTTGCAGAATGCCACTGCGCCACAAACGCGAGGCCAGCCACAGCAAATAAGCATTGCCCAGCACCACGATGCCCCAGCGTAAAGGCGGCCAGGCCACAACCAGACTGCCCAAGCCCGTGGCGCACAGGGCGAACAAAATACCCCATCCCACCGGCACTGCCAGCACAAAACGCAGGGCGTGCCGCAAGCCGTGGTTGGCGGCCATGGCGGTCGACAGCGTGGTATTGGGCCCAGGGGTGAAGCTGCTGACGGTGGCAAGCACCAACAGAGCGCTGAGTTCAGAGGAGGTCATGCCTTTGAATGTAGTGCCGAAACGAGTACAGTATGAGTACAGTTTGCAAGTTCATTTTGATAACTGTATTGCTCTACTTGACGACACACTTTTTTCATTCCATCTCTTATAACTGCCAATGTCTTTGCTCAGCCGCGAATCCGGCCAACCCTTAGCCGAACAACTCGCCCAGCGTTTTGTGGCGCGCATGCGCGACCAGTTGCTGGTGTCTGGAGCGCGCTTGCCCTCGGTGCGTCAATGCGCTCAAATGCACGGCGTGAGCGCCTCCACCGTGGTTGCAGCCTACGATTGGTTGGTGGCACAGGGATGGGTCGAGGCGCGCCCGAACCGTGGTTTTTTTGTGCGCGAACGGTTACAACGCGCCCTGCGCTCATCGAGCCCCGCCGAGGGTGCTTTGCCCAGCCCGCAGCCCGTGAATGCGGCTAGCCTGATTCGCGGTATGTTTCATCAGCCCAGTTCTGAACCGCAGCCGGGCATGGGCGTGTTCCCAGCGGATTGGCTGGATGCCGATTTTTTATCGGCGGCCTTGCGCAAGGTGGTGGCCAGCCCGGCTTTGCGCGAATCTTCTTTGCGCTACGGCGAGCCGCAGGGCGACACGGGTTTGCGTGACATCTTGTCGTCCAAGCTGGCCAGTCTGGGTTTGCACGCAGCGCCGGGGCAATTGATCACCACGGTGGGCGCGACCCATGCGCTCGACATCATCAGCCGGACCTTGTTGCGCCCGGGTGACTGCGTGATGGTGGAAGAACCTGGTTGGGCCATTGAATTTGCCAGGCTACAAAACTTGGGCGCGCGTATCCTGCCCGTGCCGCGCCTGGAGACGGGGCCCGATTTGGAGGTGGTGGAGCGCTATGCGCAGATGCATGCGCCCAAGATGATGGTCAGCGTATCGGTCTTGCACAACCCGACGGGTTACGGCCTGTCGCTCCCGGTTGCGCACCAGTTGGTGAACTTGGCGCACCGCTACAACTTTCATGTGGTCGAAGACGACACCTACGGCCACTTGGCCCCTGCGCATGCGGTGCGCTTATCGGTACTCGATGGCCTGCAAAAAACTATTTACGTCAGCGGCTACGCCAAGATACTCGCGCCCAGTTGGCGCGTGGGTTACCTGGCGGCGCCGGTTGACCTGAAAGATGCATTTTTAGACACCAAGCTGTTGTCCACTCTGACCACTCCGGTGCTGTTTGAAAAGGCGCTGGCGCTGTGTCTCGAGCAGGGCGCTATCCGGCGCCACACCGAACGCTTGTCGCAATGGCTGGATGTCGCCCGAAGCCGCAGTGTGAAACTGGCGCTGGCCCACGGTTGCCAGTTCGTGGCGCCGCCTCAGGGTCTGTTTGGGTGGGTCGATGTCGGGGTGGACACCGATGTGCTGGCCTTGCGCATGTACGATGCCGGTTACATGTTGGCACCCGGCTCCTTATTCCATGCTGATCGCAGGCCGGGTTCGTTCATGCGCGTGAACTTTGCCAGCACACAAGATGGCAAATTTTGGCGCGCCTTGGCCGAGACGCGCGCCCAACTTGGGTGAAGTTTAAATTCAGCGGCTGCTCAAGGCCTCCATGCGCTCCATGGCGATCATCAGTTCGTCGTCAATCGCGGCATCTCGCGCATACATGGCGGCGGCTTTCGCGGTGTCTTGGCTGAACAATTGACCGTCTGCCAGCGCGCGGCGCAAGCTTTGCTGCTCTTGCTCCAAAGCGGTCATTTGCGCCGGCAGGGCATCAACCTCTCGCTGCTCTTTGTAGCTCAGCTTGGCAGCGGTTTTGACGGGCGTTTTAATGGCCACTGCCACGGCGGCGGCTTCGGCCACCTTGGTTTGGCCGGCTTGCGCTTTGGCTTGAATGGCCTGGCTGCGTTGCGATTGGATCAGCCAGTCTTGCACTGAGCCTTCGTACTCGCGCCAAAAACCCGGCTGTGCATCGTTGCTTTCGCAAGCGATGATGCTGGTGACTACGTTGTCCATGAAGGCACGGTCATGGCTGACCAAGAAGACCGTGCCGGGGTAGTTTTGCAGCAAATCTTCCAGCAGTTCCAGCGTATCAATATCCAGATCGTTGGTCGGTTCGTCCAGCACCAGCACGTTGGCAGGCCTGGCGAACAAGCGGGCCAACAGCAAGCGGTTGCGTTCGCCGCCGGACAAGGACTTGACCGGCGAAGTGGCTCGGGCCGGCGAAAACAAGAAGTCGGCCAGGTAACTTTTGACGTGTTGGCGCTTGTTGCCAATTTCAATCCATTCGCTGCCAGGGCTGATGAAGTCTTCCAGCGTGGCGTTCAGGTCCAGCGCGTTGCGCATCTGGTCAAAATAGGCCACTTCGATGTTGGCACCTTGGCGGATCTTGCCGCTGTCGGCTTGAATCTCGCCCAAGATGAGTTTCAGCAACGTGGTTTTGCCCGCGCCGTTGGGCCCGAGCAAGCCGATTTTGTCGCCCCGCAGCAGGGTGGCGCTGAAGTCCTTGACGATGACTTTGCTGGAACCATCGGCGTGTGGAAAGCTTTTGCAGACATCGGTCAACTCGGCCACCAGCTTGCCGCTCGGCGCGCCTGAGGCCACATCCATGCGCACGCTGCCCACTTGTTCGCGACGCGCCATGCGTTGTGTACGCAGGGCTTCCAAGCGGCCAATACGGCTTTGACTGCGCGTGCGTCGTGCCTCTACCCCTTTGCGGATCCAAATTTCTTCTTGCGCCAACAACTTGTCGGCTTTGGCGCTGATGACCGCTTCTTGCGCCATCTGCTCTTCTTTTTGCAATTGGTACTGCGCAAAGTTGCCAGGGTAGGAGAGCAGATGCCCGCGGTCCAGTTCCACTATGCGGGTAGCGATCCGGTCTAAGAAGGCGCGATCGTGGGTGATGGCGATCACGCTGCCTTTGAAGTCAATCAGCAACTGTTCCAGCCAAGCGATGGAGTCCAGATCCAAGTGGTTGGTGGGCTCATCTAGTAAGAGCACATCCGGGCGGGTGACCAAGGCCTGGGCCAAGGCGACCCGTTTGCGGTTACCTCCAGACAAGGAGTCGACCCGCGCCGTGGGGTCCAGGTGCAGGCGGTGCATGGTTTCTTCTACCCGTTGCTCCCAGCCCCAGCCGTCATGCGCCTCAATTTGACTTTGCAGGGCGTCCAGGTCGCCGCGGCAATTCACATAATCATCGATGAGGGTGAGCACAGGGCCCAGGCCGCGCTGCACAGATTCAAAAATAGTGTCTTCGCCAATCAGGACGGGCTCCTGCGCCACAAAGGCGATGCGAATGCCCTGCTGGACATGCAGATGACCATCGTCTGTATGTTCCATGCCCCCCAGGATTTTCAAAAGAGACGACTTGCCTGCGCCGTTACGGCCAATCAATCCAACGCGTTCAACGCTTTCGAGAGAAAAGTCCGCATGATCAAGCAATGCGACATGGCCAAAAGCCAGTGACGCGTTCATGAGAGTAAGTAGTGCCATAGAGGCGGGATTATCCTCTTGCGCAGATGGCCTTTGTGTTGAAGGTTTAGCCTGCAGGCGCATAAACGTCGAGGAACCTGTCGCGCAGAGTCAATTTGTGTGGCACAATGGAGGGCTTCGCTGCAGAAAAGCTTGTTTCAAGAAAGTGCAACGAAGACGATAGACTGGCCTCAGTCAAGCGGTAAGAAATAAGAAAAGATTTCGGACTGATTTGACGAAAGACTGAAAATCGATGTATACTGCAAGGCTTCGCTGATCACAGCGAAGGGCAAGTTAAAGCGGAGTCTCAAGACGATGCCAAAACGCTTCGAAGACCGAAGTTAGCTGATGAAAAGTTTCAAATAAATTTTCCGAAAGTTGACAGAAAGTTAAAATTCGATGTATACTGCAAGGCTTCGCTGATCGCAGCGAATGCAAGTTGAGGATGGGGTTTAGGCCTTGTTTGAGACTAGAGATCGTTAACAAAATACAGCCGATAAGCGTGGGCGTTTGATGGTGATTGCCAAGTTCTACGGAACTTAGCTTTTATAGCTAACAAACGCTCATGAAGTAAAAAAGATGTGAAATTCGTCAAAGAAAATCACGTCGATTCCAATTTATGAGTTGGTCGAAAGACCGAAAAAAAATCAAGATCGAACTATAGAGTTTGATCCTGGCTCAGATTGAACGCTGGCGGAATGCTTTACACATGCAAGTCG
>CAIWWN010000050.1 GCA_903916355.1 uncultured Burkholderiales bacterium
CGGCGATACAGCTGGAAATCACGTTCACGCTGACCATACGCCATGTCTTTTCGCGCGGCCACAATCGGCAAGTAAGCCGGTAAGAGTGCGTCGGCCACGCTTTGCATCATGGCCAGGCTTTGGGGCATACCCAACTCCGAAAAATCGTCAAAGAAAATGCCGCCCACGCCGCGCTGCTCTTGGCGGTGTTGGTTGCAAAAATACGTGTCGCACCAGGCCTTGAATCGCGGATGCAAATCCGCCCCAAAAGGCGTTAACGTGTCTTTGCAGGTTTGGTGAAAATGCACCACGTCTTCGTCAAAGCCGTAATATGGCGTCAAGTCCATACCGCCGCCGAACCAGGCCACCGTTGCCAAGCCTTCAGGCTTGGCAACGATCATGCGCACATTCATGTGCACCGTGGGCACATAGGGGTTGCGCGGGTGGAAGACCAAGGACACGCCCATGGCTTCAAAGGGCGCGCCGGCCAGTTCGGGACGATGCGCTGTGGCTGAGGGTGGCAGCTTGGGGCCGCTCACATGCGAGAAGCCGCAACCCGCGCGCTCAAACACCGGCCCGCCTTCCATGATCATGGTGATGCCCTGCCCTTGCAGTGGCTCATGCGCTTCTTTGTGCCAGGCGTCCACCACAAACGGCGTGGCGTCGATGGCGTTCAAGCCTGTGGTGATGCGCTGCTGCAAGCCCACGAGGTAGGCGCGCACGGCGGCAATATCAAAGTTTTCGCTCATGTCAGGCACTCTGTTTGATGGCCCGAAAGCCAATGTCACGGCGGAATTGCATGCCGTCGAAATGAATGCCTTGAGTGACCTCGTAGGCTTTTTGCTGAGCTTGGCGTACCGAGTCGGCAAGCACGGTCACGCACAGCACGCGGCCGCCGCTGGTCACCGTTTGGCCTGCCTCGTTGGCGGTGCCGGCATGGAACACCATGGCCTCGCTGTGGTCCGCAGGCAAACCGGTGATGACATCGCCTTTACGTGGATGCATGGGGTAGCCCGCAGCGGCCAAGACCACGCCCATCGCGACGCGGCGATCCCACTCCAGCTCAACCTGGTCCAAACCGCCGGAGGTAGCAGCGAGCATGACGTCGACCAAATCGGTTTTCAAACGCATCATGATGGGCTGGGTCTCCGGGTCACCCATGCGGCAGTTGAACTCCAGGGTTTTGAGTTGCCCCTGCGGGTCGATCATCAAGCCGGCGTACAAAAATCCGGTGTACTGAATACCGTCTTTTTCCATGCCGCGAATGGTCGGCAAAATGACTTCGCGCATGGCGCGGGCATGCACCTCGGCGGTCACCACCGGGGCGGGCGAGTAAGCGCCCATGCCGCCGGTGTTGGGGCCTTGGTCACCGTCTTGCAAGCGTTTATGGTCTTGGCTGGTGGCCAGGGCCACCACGTTCTTGCCATCGCACAGCACAATGAAGCTGGCTTCTTCACCGTGCAAAAACTCTTCAATCACCACCCGGGCACCACCGGCGTTGTGCGCCACACCCAGGGTGTTGTCGAGCAGCATGAAGTCAATGGCTTCGTGCGCTTCTTGCAAGCTCATGGCCACCACCACGCCTTTGCCAGCAGCCAGACCGTCTGCCTTGACCACAATCGGCGCGCCGTTGCGGTCCACATAGGCGTGGGCCAAAGTGGCATCGGTGAAGGTCTCAAACTCGGCCGTGGGAATACGGTGGCGCTGCATGAACGCCTTGGAAAACGCTTTGGAGCTTTCCAACTGCGCTGCGGCTTGGGTGGGGCCAAAAATCCTCAAGCCATGGGCACGAAAGTCGTCCACAATGCCGGCCGCTAACGGCGCCTCAGGCCCGACCACGGTCAGCTCGATGCGGTTGTCAATCACCCACTGGCGCAGGGCGGGGATGTCGGTGATCGGCACATTGAACAAATGCTTGTCCCTCGCTGTGCCGCCGTTGCCCGGGGCCACATACACCTGCTGAATCCGCTCGGACTGGGACAACTTCCACGCCAAAGCGTGTTCGCGGCCACCGCCGCCTACAACCAAAACTTTCATGACCATCGCCCTTATTCGGATATTTCAGCGTTGTGGAAGACGTTTTGCACGTCGTCCAAATCTTCCAGCACGTCCAGCAGTTTTTGCATGCGTGCGGCATCTTCACCGGCCAACGCGATGGCGTTTTCTGCGCGCATCGTGACCTCGGCCATGTCGGGCAGCAAGCCCGCAGCCTCCAAGGCCTGCTTGACCGCTTCAAATTCAGTGGGTGAGGTCAGTACCTCGATGGCACCATCGTCAGCGGTGATCACGTCCTCGGCCCCGGCTTCTAAAGCCACTTCCATGACCTTGTCTTCGTTGGTGCCGGGGGCAAAAATCAGCTGGCCGCAGTTTTTAAATTGAAAAGCCACCGAGCCTTCGGTGCCCAAATTGCCGCCATATTTGCTGAAGGCGTGGCGCACTTCGGCCACGGTGCGCACACGGTTGTCCGTCATGGTGTCCACCAAGACCGCCGCGCCGCCAATGCCGTAGCCCTCGTAACGAATCTCTTCGTAGCTCACGCCTTCAAGGTTGCCGGTGGCTTTGTCGACGTTGCGTTTGATGGTGTCGGCCGGCATATTGGCCGCTTTGGCCTTTTCAATCGCCAGTCGCAACCTGGGGTTGGCGGAGACATCGCCGCCGCCGGTGCGGGCTGCGACCATGATCTCGCGCACCACGCGGGTCCAGATGCGTTGGCGTTTTTCGTCCTGCCGACCCTTGCGGTGTTGAATATTTGCCCATTTACTGTGGCCTGCCATCGTCGCGTCCTTGATTCTTGATTTAATCTACTGACTGCGATTTTACTTTTACCGCCAAGGGAGCCTCCACAATGACCGATTCCATGCCAGGTACTATGGCTATAGCCCGCAATGCCCAGACCGAATGCGCCCTGCTCGCCCGTCTGGCCAACCGCCACGGCCTGATCACCGGGGCCACCGGCACCGGCAAAACCGTCACCTTGCAAAAACTGGCCGAAAGCTTCTCCAATATCGGGGTGCCCGTCTTTATGGCCGATGTCAAAGGCGACTTGAGTGGCATCAGCCAAACTGGGCACATCAACGAGAAATTGGCCGCAGCCTTGGCCAGTCGCGGCATTGAGCTGCCTACGCCAGTGGCCTGCCCCACCACTTTATGGGACGTGTTTGGCGAGCAAGGCCACCCGGTGCGCGCCACCATCAGCGACATGGGCCCGCTGCTGCTGAACCGCATGCTCAATTTGAACGACACCCAAGCCGGGGTTTTGAGTTTGGTGTTCAAAATTGCCGATGACAACGGCCTCTTGCTGCTGGACATGAAAGACCTGCTCAGCATGTTGTCCTATGTGGGTGAGAACGCCAAGCAGTTCACCACCGACTACGGCAACATCAGCGCAGCCAGCATTGGCGCCATTCAACGCGGCTTGCTGCAAATTGAAGAGCAAGGCGGCGACCAATTCTGCGGTGAGCCCATGCTCAACATCCAAGACTTCATGCAGACGGTGGACAGTCGTGGCGTGATCAACGTCTTGGCGGCCGACAAACTGCTCAACTCGCCGCGCCTGTACGCCACCTTTTTGCTGTGGATGTTGTCCGAATTGTTTGAGCAATTACCCGAAATTGGCGACCCCGACAAACCCAAACTGGTGTTTTTCTTTGACGAAGCGCACCTGCTGTTCAACGAAGCGCCCAAAGCCCTGGTCGACCGCATCGAGTTGGTGGTGCGGCTGGTGCGCTCCAAAGGCGTGGGGGTTTATTTCGTCACGCAAAACCCACTGGACATTCCGGACAACGTGCTGGGCCAGTTGGGCAACCGGGTGCAGCATGCGCTTCGCGCTTTCACGCCGCGCGACCAAAAAGCCGTCAAGGCCACGGCGCAAACCATGCGGCCCAAAGCCGGGTTGGACATTGAAGCCGCCATCACCGAATTGGCCGTGGGAGAGGCCTTGATCAGTTTCCTGGACGAGAAAGGCCGACCCACCGAGACCGAGCGGGTGTTTGTGATCCCACCGGGCAGCCAAATCGGCCCCATCACCCCAGAGCAGCGCAAAGCCTTGCGTGACAGCTCTCTGGTTGCGGGTGTTTATGAGCAATTACTGGACCGCGAATCGGCCTACGAGGTGCTCAAGGCCAAAGGCGCCAGTTTGGGCTCTGCAGCGGCCAGCGCGGCGGGCGTCGCACAAACGGCAGGCACCCCCGGGGAAACGAACAGCGCAGGCCTGATGGGCAGCATGTCCAGCTTGTTGTTTGGCACCGAAGGCCCGCGCGGCGGTCACCGCGATGGCATTGCGCAACTGGTGGTCAAAAGCGCGGTGCGCACCGTGGGCTCGTCCATTGGCCGGGAGATCGTGCGCGGCGTGCTGGGCTCCTTGCTGGGCGGTGGCGGCCGGCGGCGTTAATTGAACCACCAGCCCACAAAAAAACCGCATCACTGCGGTTTTTTTGTGCCCCTGTACAAGCCTTAAGCTTCGGCCGGCTCGGTCGGCTCTGACTTGGCCGCGCGGCCCTCTTTCTTGGGCAGCGGCTGAATGTCGAGCAAGACTTCGTCTTTGTCGTCGATGTCCACATTCAAGCGCCCGCCATCGATCAGGCGACCAAACAGCAACTCGTCGGCCAAAGCTTTGCGAATCGTGTCCTGGATCAAGCGCTGCATCGGACGTGCGCCCATGAGCGGATCAAAACCCTTCTTCGCCAAGAACTTGCGCAACTTGTCGGTGAAAGTGACGTCGACTTTTTTCTCGGTGAGTTGGGTTTCCAGCTGCAGCAAGAACTTGTCGACCACCCGCATGATGACGTTTTCGTCCAATGCCTTGAAGCTGACCATCGAGTCCAAACGGTTGCGGAACTCAGGCGTGAACAGGCGTTTGATATCGCCCATTTCGTCGCCCGCTTGGCGCGGGTTGGTGAAGCCGATGGTGGCTTTGTTCATGGTCTCGGCGCCCGCGTTGGTGGTCATGATGATGATCACGTTACGGAAGTCGGCTTTGCGCCCGTTGTTGTCGGTCAAGGTGCCGTGGTCCATCACCTGCAACAAAACGTTGTAGATGTCGGGGTGGGCCTTTTCGATCTCGTCGAGCAACAAGACGCAATGCGGCTTTTTGGTCACCGCTTCGGTCAGCAAACCGCCTTGGTCAAAACCCACATAGCCGGGCGGTGCACCGATCAAACGGCTCACCGCATGGCGCTCCATGTACTCGGACATGTCAAAGCGAATCAGGTCAATGCCCAAGATATAGGCCAACTGCTTGGCGGCTTCGGTTTTGCCCACGCCCGTCGGGCCTGAGAACAAGAACGAACCGATCGGTTTGTCGGTCTTGCCCAAGCCCGAGCGCGCCATCTTGACGGCCGAGGCCAAGACTTCAAGCGCCTTGTCTTGTCCAAAGACCACACTCTTCAAGTCGCGCTCAATGGTTTGCAACTTGCTGCGGTCGTCGTTGGACACATTGGCCGGCGGAATGCGCGCGATCTTGGCCACAATGTCTTCGATCTCGGCCTTGCCAATGATCTTCTTGCGCTTGGACGCCACCATGATGCGTTGGGCCGCGCCCGCTTCGTCGATCACGTCAATCGCCTTGTCAGGCAAGTGACGGTCGTTGATGAATTTGGCCGACAACTCGGCCGCCGCCTGCAGCGCTGCCGCGGCGTATTTGACGTTGTGGTGCTCTTCAAAACGGGACTTGAGGCCCTTCAAGATGTCCACCGTTTCAGACACGGTGGGCTCGACCACGTCGATTTTCTGAAAGCGCCGTGACAAAGCCGCGTCTTTTTCAAAAATACTGCGGTACTCGGTGAAGGTCGTGGCACCAATGCATTTGAGCTGGCCACTGGACAGTGCTGGCTTGAGCAAGTTGGATGCATCGAGCGTGCCGCCAGAGGCCGCACCCGCGCCAATCAGGGTGTGGATTTCGTCAATGAACAAAATGCCATTGGGCTTGTCTTTCAGCGCCTTCAGAACGCCTTTGAGACGTTGCTCAAAATCACCCCGGTATTTGGTGCCGGCCAGCAATGCGCCCATGTCCAACGAATACACATTGGCTTCGGCCAAAATTTCAGGCACTGTGCCTTGGGTGATGCGCCAGGCCAAGCCCTCGGCAATCGCCGTCTTGCCCACACCTGCTTCGCCCACCAACAAGGGGTTGTTTTTACGGCGGCGGCATAAGATCTGAATCGTGCGCTCGACCTCGTACTCGCGCCCAATCAAGGGATCGATCTTGCCGTCTTTGGCGGCTTGATTCAGGTTTTGGGTGTACTGCTCCAGAGGCGAGGCTTTTTCATTGCGCTCCCCCCCGCCCTGCTCTTCTGACTCAGAACTGGGCGAGGCTTCAGGTTTGGTCACTTCAGGCGGATCGCTTTTGCGAATGCCGTGCGCGATGAAATTGACCACATCCAAGCGGGTAATGCCCTGCTGGTGCAGGTAATACACGGCGTGGGAGTCTTTTTCGCCAAAAATGGCCACCAGCACATTCGCACCAGTGACTTCTTTTTTGCCATTGCCTGTGGACTGCACATGCATGATGGCACGCTGAATCACGCGCTGAAAACCCAGCGTGGGTTGGGTGTCCACCTCTTCACTGCCCGCCACTTGGGGGGTGTTGTCTTTGATGAAACCGGCCAGCGCATGGCGCAGGTCGTCGATATTGGCCGAGCAAGCGCGCAACACTTCAGCCGCGCTAGGGTTGTCCAACAGGGCCAGGAGCAAATGCTCTACCGTGATGAACTCGTGGCGTTGTTGCCTTGCTTCGACAAAGGCCATGTGCAAGCTGACTTCCAGTTCTTGGGCAATCATGTGATTTCCTTAAGCCTTTTAAATAATGAATGGGGAGTACGTGGGGGCAGTCCAGGTTTAATCAACAGGTTCACTGACGCATTGCAAGGGATGCCCTGCTTGACGTGCCGCATCCAGCACCTGATCGACCTTGGTGGCGGCCACATCTCTGGAATAAACGCCGCAGACCGCTTTACCGTCCAAATGGATTTTGAGCATGATTTGGGTCGCCGATTCCCGGTCTTTGCTGAAAAACTCCTGAATCACCAGCACCACAAACTCCATGGGCGTGAAGTCGTCGTTCAGCATCAGGACTTGGTGCATCTGCGGTGGTTTGATCTTTTCGGTGATCCGGTCAAGAACCAGCGAATCACCGCCGTCAGCAGTGCGAGTCGGTTGTGGCGGGAGCGCGGGGGAAACAGGTTTTCGGGTTGCCATGTTTTTCATTCTATCGAGCCAGAAGGGCTTCTGAGAGCGCGTCGCACCAAGACCTTATGAAAATTGCATGAAAACATCAAAAAATTGCTTGTTCGAGTCAAAACCGAGCATGAGTGGGAAAAGTGCGAATTGACAATTTCGCTCGACTCAGATCACACTGAACCCACAAAAATGCCGGAGATGCTATGGATGCCTCCCTGCCTACGGGCACGGAAACAAGACTGCTGAATGCTGATGGCATGAGCCGCCGCCTGTCAGGACGAGAGACTTCGAGTAATCGGGGTGGATCCTCTGATGGATACGGCATCAAAGTGCC